>JARFPR010000366.1 GCA_029288195.1 Gammaproteobacteria bacterium
ATATCGAGTTGATGAACAAGATGTTGCAGGCTTACAGCAAGGAATAAGCATGGCGGCCAGAGTTTCAACTCATTCCGCCAGATGGTTTGCGGCAGGGATGCTGGTATTTGTTGCAGGTGCAGGCCTCGTGGATAAAGCTGCACTAGCCCAGGAAACCGGGTTAAGCGAGGAAATGAAGTCTTTTCTCGAATCACCCGGGCAACAAGCTACTGGTGCCGGTGCGCATAAGCAGAAAGATCCGCACGCCAGCCTGAGTCCCGACAAGCTCGTTCAAGTGGCACTGCAGCATCTCGACGAAGGGCGCGCATCACTGGCGCTGGAGACATTAAACGAGGCGCTCGGCAAATTCCCCAACGATACAATGCTGTTGAGCGTTCGTTCGAGCATGTTTCTGCAAAACCAGCAAGCCAGCCTGGCATTAGCCGATCTCAATCGCGCGGTCGAATTGAATCCGCACGACCCGATCTTGCTGACCAATCGCGCTCAGGCCTATCGCCAGTTCGGCCGCAACGACGATGCCCGGCGAGATCTGGATAGTGCGATCGAGCTGGACCAGAAATTTGTCGCGGCCTATTTCAATCGCGGTAGCCTGCATTTCGAAGCCGAAAAATACGATCTGGCGCTGGTTGATTTCAATCGTTGCGTCGAGCTCGAGCCGGAGGTGCCGGCAGCCTATTTTAATCGCGCCTCGACCCACGAGGCTCTTGGCGATCGGAACAACGCGGTTAAAGACCTGCAACACTTTTTGACCCTGTCGCCGGAAGCAAGTTGGGCACAGGTGGCCGAGGACCTATTGAAACAATGGCAATCCGAAAATTCATAACCTCGTTGCTCGGAGCCCTGCTGGTGCTGATTCACCTGGGCACACCCGCGGCCGCGGATGCGGCGGAAAAGGATGCCCGCGCGGCCTTCGATCGGCTGCTGCAGGAAGCTGGATTGCGCATGCATCGGCAAACTCAATATATTGACCAGCCGACGCAGGCAAACGCCATTCTGCCCTACGAATACGCGTTGAGGCATGAATCGGGAGCGCTCGAAGTCCGATTTATCGTGCGCCCGCTGAACCGTATCGAGATCGAATACAACGACCCGCATAATGCCGCGCCCGAGCCCAACCACCTGTTCCCGCTGCTGTTCGAATCGATCACCAATCGCTTGTCGGTCGGCGGTGGGACCGCGACCAGTACCTTTCCCGAGGCGGAGGCGCTGGATAAATTCAACGCCAACTGGGCCGCGGCCTCGGCTTTCGATATCAATCCTGATTTCGCCACCGACTATCGCAATGCACTGATCATCGGCATGCATCGGAACGATATGGCCGACGCCTACACGCTGTTTTTGTATGACGACCATGAGCAGGCCAAACTACTGATCAACGAATCGATTTCGATCATGTCGTTTACGCCCGCTGCGACCGCTCCCCAATAACCAGGGCCCCCAGGGTACAAAACTTCGTTCCCTTGACTAATGTCAGGGTTTTCCTCTATCGTGATCGAACTCTCTCGTTGGGTCCGGCGCAATGCAGAAAACCAGTGACATCATCTGGCAGGACACGCAACACCAGGTCTTGTTCGAGCTGATCGACAAAATCAAGGAAATACCGTTTGATCCCGAAATCCTGGTTCGACTCAAGCTCTACGCGGAACACCATTTTATCCTCGAAGAAACCTACATGGCTGAGCTGGGGTACCCACTTAAGGAAGAACACATCGAGGCACATGACCGCTTCCGCGAGGAACTCGAGGCCATGCTGGATACCGACCCGAGCATGCACCCATCGCTACAGGTTTCGCTTTCCGATTTTCTCTACAAGTGGCTGAAACTCCATGTCCTCGGCATCGACAAGAAACTCGAGGACTTTGTCATGAAGTCCAGCTCCAAATGACGCCATAAGGCGTCATCCCCGCGCAAGCGGGGATCTTGAAAATGTAGCGTTATTGAAAGATTCTCGCTTGCGCGGCGGTCCGACGTATCGGAATGACATTTTTTTCTGACTGGAGGTTAGTCATGAGCAAACAAACGCTGAGTGGCCACTGCTACTGTGGTGCAATTAAATTCGAGATCAGCGGCAAGTCAGATTGGGTGGGTCACTGCCATTGCGAGTCCTGTCGCCGACACAGTGGTTCGGTAATGACAACCTTTGCCGGCTTTCGACCGGAACAGGTCAAATTCACGGCCACGTTGCCAAGCCGGTTCACAACCGACGACGGTGTCACACGCAGATTTTGCGGGCGCTGCGGATCCCCAGTTGCCTACGAACTGGATAGTCGCCCCGATGAAATTCACCTACAACTTGGGTTGTTTGACGATCTAGAGCTATTAGCGCCGCAGGACCATAGTTTCCTGCGAGAAAAAGTGAGCTGGTTACGGGTCGATGAACACCTGCCGGAGAGCGACTTTTCAGCCTGACGCGATCCCTAGTCGCTGAGCAGGTAATTGCCACTCGATTCGAGAATTTCAGTTCCGACTATCTTGGCGATATTGGCGCCACGCCAGACATACTTGGTGATCATGCGCGAAATGACCTGGCCCGAAGTTCCTGCCAGCAGCGGAATTCTTTCAACGAATGCACCTTCGCCATCGAGTCTTATCAGATCGGCAATACGATCACCCTCTACAACCTGGTCGCCGAGGTCCACGCAGTAAGCGAGCAATCCCGCCTGCGGAGCGCGCAGCCTTTCGGTGGCACGCAGGTCGCTAGGGGCCGGGGCCTCGCCCTTATGGCCAATAACCTTACCGGTTATTAAACTCTGTTCCTGGAAATAGCCGTACAGGTTTTGCGCATCGCGCCGGTTTAGATCATCGAAGGTGTCGAATTGACCGCGAAACTCCAGCGTGCAGGAGACGACTGGCAGGGGTAGTGGTTTATCCGGGTATTCGCGCGCGAGTCTCAGCCAGAGCGCCGGCCAGACTTCATCGAAAGAGCCACCACCGCTATCTTCCGCCGTCAGTGTAGCGGCAGCTCCAGTCCAGTTGGCGAGCTGTTGCATGTTTTCCGCTAACTGCGGAATAGTAAAAATATGCACCAGTGAATCATCGGCACAATGCACATCAAAAACGTAATCTGCGTCACAGGCCTCTTGCATAATGCAGCGGCGCCATTGATCCAGCGCCGTGACCTGCGGCAGGTTTTTGACCCAGCTCCGCAACGCCGAACGCACCAGGTCGATATTTTCCCCGGCTTCTGAACCCAGGCTTGCGGCAAGTTCCGATCCTATCGCGTCATACAATGCCGGCCAGCCCCGGTTATGGTTGATCCCGGTACTGCGATTATAACGGCCCTGGTGCTGGCCGAATTCGATATCGCTCATACCCAGCGGATTGACCATCGGGAAAACCACGAACTCCGCCTTCAATTCTCCAGCGGCGTCCGCATCACGCAGCAATTGCAACAGGTGATGCAATACCAGGATGCCGGGCTGTTCGTCGGCATGCAGGGCTGCCTGCAGGTAAACCTTTTTAGCGGCATCCTCAGGCCCGATACGGAAATAGTTCAGCTCGGTGATACGCCCGGGAGTATCCCCAACCAGCTGCTTGCTGATTTTATCAAAGCTCATGTAACGATAGCGCCACCGTCGACATCAACAATCGTGCCGGTGACGAATTCATTTTCGAGCAGGAAGATCGCGGCGGCAGCGACTTCTTGCGAGGTACCGGCACGTGGAATCAGGTGTTCGGCGGTACCCTTCAC
>JARFPR010000383.1 GCA_029288195.1 Gammaproteobacteria bacterium
TCCGGGTTAAAAATCAAGGGCGACTTTTCCGTGCTGAAAAATCTCCCCACTTCGCTGGTGATGGATCTCGACCTGCGCCAGTCGATCACGATGGCAGGCATGTCGGGTAAGTACATTCTGAATCCGGTGGTCAGACTCGTCAACGATAAAGATGTCGGACATATTCGCGGCACCGTCGATCCGGCATTACTCAGTTCAATGCCCGCCTGCTCGGACACAGACCCAAACAGCTACAATGCGGCTTATGTCTATGCCGGGCATAACGTCACGCCAGATGATATCGATCAGAGCTCGCCCCAAAGCCTCGCGCCATTTGCAACCACCTCGATCAACTACGATAACGCCATCTTGAGCTACCTGTTCGAGGCAGCCTTTCTGCCCGCCGGTGATTACACCGTCGCCCTCACCTGTAACGCCAATGTCGAAGATCTCGATGACGGCAATGATGACCTCAAGTTTTTCAACATTCAGAACGTAACCGTGATGGTAAGCGATACGCTTTTCCTTTGAGCCAGACACACTAAATTAAGACGACTCACGCCTTTGACCGACAAAAACAGGCGTTTTGCTAAAAATCCCGTTCTTGAGCCCTTTTCGCCGGGTAATGTGAGCTATTTACACAAATATCGATTTTTTCTTGAACCAGTTCACCCATGGTCACCGAAATCGCACGTATATTATTGATTCTGTTGAATATTCGATTAACGAATACTTCGGGAAAATCAACCGACCTGGGATTTTTGGGGCCCATGCGAACACTATGATAAGGACAATCAAACTATTTCTGACACTTGCGTTGTGCGGCTACCTGATGGGTTGCGGCACCGATTCAAGTTCGGGTGATCGCACGGATGGCTCCGGCGATACTTCGACCCAGGGCGTTAAGATCACCACGTCTAGTGGTTCTGGCTCTGCCAATTCGAATTTTTCGTTGCGTATAACCGATGCGCCGATTGACGGGCTTAAAAACGTCGTGCTGCAGTTCAGCGCGGTCGAGATGAAGCTGCAGTCGGGTGCCTGGACGAAATACACGCTGCCCACACCACAGCCGATCGATCTGCTGGCGCTGCAAGGACTGACCACAGCCGATTTGCTGATCAACATGCCGATCCAGGCCGGTGACTACAAGCAGGTTCGTTTCATTGTCGATGATGCGCCGATGGCTAATCGCGTCAAGGTAAAAGGCGGTGCCTGGAAAGAACTGCTAGTTCCCGGTGGCTCGACCACGGGTCTTAAGGTTAAGCAGAATTTCACCATTCCCGATGATCGTAAAATAAATTTCACGGTAGATTTTGACCTGCGTAAGTCGGTCAAGCTAAAAGGTAAATCTGGCAAGTTCAAGTTCAAGGCCAAGATGAAACTGGTGGTCGATACCGATGTCGGTTTTATCCGTGGCAGTGTAGCGCCGGCGCTGTTGATCGACCCGAGCTGTTCAGATGGCGATATTGACACGCACAACGCGGTTTACGTTTACTCCGGACATAACACCACGCCGGGTGATATCGATGAAGATTCTCCATCGAATAACGAGCCCGTAACGACCACGATGATTCAGTATGATTACTCGACCGGTCTCTACATGTTCGAAGCCGCGTTCCTGGCCGAGGGCGATTACACCATCGCCTTCACCTGTAACGCAGACGCCGAAGTCCTCGACGATGATGACGACGGTGATGATGGCGACGACAACGATGACGATGCGCTTCAATTCTTCGGCGTTCAAAACGTCTCAGTCCTGGTAACCGATACCACTTTTCTCAAGCCCTGAAGCGATTTCAGGGCTATAAATAAGACAGCACGATCTGTTAGGAAGGCTGCGTGACCCTGAGAAAAATTTACCTTCACATTTTTACCCTGCTGGCACTCGCCACTGCGGGCGGCGTGCAGGCGCAGGATTCGTCGGAACAGGATGAACTGAACCAGTTCATGAGCCTGCTCGAGCAACAGACCTCGCTCGCCACCGACACCCGCATCAATGCCGACTTCGTCCCCGGCATGTTGAGCGTTCTCAGCGCCGAACAGATGGAACGCCGCGGCTTTCGCACGCTATGGGAGGCACTCGCCTCGCTACCCGGGGTGCAGGCGACGATGAACGAAACCGGCATGCGCAGTATCACGGTGCGCGGCATCGGCAAGATTTTTGAACCCAGCAAGATCAAGCTGTTGTTAAACGGCAAGGCATTGAATGCCTCCGCGAGCGCCACCACCGGCACCCTCTACGAAACCCCCATCGAGCAGATCGAGCGCGTCGAGTTTATTCGCGGTCCGGGTTCCGCGATCTACGGCGAGTTTGCCTTCGCCGGGGTAGTCAA
>JARFPR010000417.1 GCA_029288195.1 Gammaproteobacteria bacterium
CCGGCATTTAATCGCTGGGCGACCGCACCCAACGGTCCACACAGGTTACTCTTACCTCGAGAAAAAGCCGAGCAATTCAAACTTGCCGTGGCCAAGGTCCCACCCAGTGAACGCATTAACTGGGTACGCCACAAAATCAGATACGGAGAGACCCTGAGCCATATCTCGAGAAAGTATCGCACTTCCGTAGGCCTGATCAAGAAGGTCAATAATATTCGCGGCAACCAGATTCGTGCGGGTAAGTATTTAATGGTTCCAACGGCAACTAAATCATTAAATACCTACACGCTTAGCGAAACCTCGCGCAAAGCAGCCATACAAAATACCAACCGCTCGGGTACCAAGCGCATCCATATTGTTCGGCGAGGCCAAAGCCTGTGGAGTATATCGAGGAATTACAATGTCACTACCCAGGCGCTTGCCAGGTGGAATGGCATCGCGCCTATCGATACGCTCAGCGTCGGGCAGAAATTAGTGGTATGGACACAAGCCAGTCTCTCGCAAGCCGTCAGTATTAATCAAACCCGCCCAAGTAACGCGTTGCACAGGCTGCGCTATACGGTTAGAAAGGGAGATTCGCTCTACCTTATCGCAAATCGGTTCAACATTCGCGTTGCCGATATCAAGCGCTGGAATCGAGTCGGCAAATACCTGCAGCCCGGGCAGAAACTTAAGCTTTACGTCGACATCACCAGCCAGTCAGGCTGATACAATCGGGTCTGTAACGCGGCTTTGAAATTTTGCGTACAAATGTTGCTTTATCCAGTACCACAAGCCAAAATAGCCGCTTATTAAAGCCACGCGCAATGGATTTCCGAATACATCATGAGCCTTGAAATTGATCCCAAACAAATCAAATCTCTATCACCGATCAATTCTCTGAATCCTGAAAATGCTCAAGAGTTAATCAATAAAATATCGGCGGTCGCGGTACAGCCTGGTCACTATATATTCAAGAAAGGGGATGCGGACAAGTTCCACGTTTATATTTTGAAAGGTGAAATTGAGCTGGTCGATGATAAAAAAGTCGTCAAGGTGGTCAAGGCGGGTTCCCCCGACGGTTTGCAACCCCTGGCTCACGGATTTCCACGACCACTGGCCGCACGGGCAAAATCAGCGGCAGTCGTTACCAAGATTAACAGCGACATGCTCGATATCATGCTGACCTGGGATCAAACGGGGAGCTATACCGTTGAAGGGGTCGATGAAGAAGAAGATGATGATGAAACCGACTGGATGACCCGTATTTTGCAAACACGGGCTTTTCATCGCATTCCCCCGGCTAATATTCAGGCGATGTTCATGCGTATGGAGTCGGTCAGCTTCAAACCCGGTGAAAAAGTAATCGAGCAAGATGCCGAAGGCGATTATTTTTACATAATAAAGGAAGGGCGTTGTCTGGTTACGCGCTCAACACCTGCCAATCCCAACGGAGTAAAACTCGCCACGCTTTCCGTTGGCGATAGTTTCGGCGAAGAGGCTTTGATTTCCGACAGCAAGCGTAATGCGACCATTACCATGCTTTCCGAAGGTAACTTGATGCGTCTCAACAAGGAAGACTTCAATTCCCTGCTAAACGAGCCGCTGCTTAACTGGGTTGATTATGCAGAGGCCAAGACACTGGTCGGAGATGGTGCTGTCTGGTTTGACGTCCGTTTACCGACAGAGCACAAGGCCAATCACATCAAGAACAGCATTAATATCCCCTTGATATTCCTGCGCATGAAAGCCAACTCGCTCGATAACAAGAAAAAGTACGTGATTTACTGCGATACCGGTCGGCGCAGTTCGGCAGCCTCATTCCTGCTCAACGAAAAGGATATCGAATCTTATGTGTTAAAAGATGGCGTTGACAGCGCCGACCCGGCTGACCTTGTAAGCGTCTAATTGGGGTAACCCGGAATCCTGGTTTCATCTCATCACGCTTCAAATCGCGTGATTAGCCCGTACCATTCATCTTTTGCGTAATGTTCGCCCCCTACTCTGGAACATTCTGTGAATTTGCAGGAAATGGCAGCCACTCAAGAAAAATTTTTTTATTGTTGCAATGCTGTGCTCGAGGAATTGAAATTTAAAGCCTTTATCCGAAGTTGCTGTAAAAGTAATTCCAGGGAAATCAGATGCTATTTCAAATTAGTATAATCAATTAACTTTTTCAGCCTTAACACTGGTAAAAGCAGGTCTACGACCTTATAGTTATTCGTCACCGCAATGCCATCGAACACCGGGGAGGTTAGGAGTTGATAACCAGTTCGGGGTAATTGCTTAAACCTGGAAGTAATATCCTATTTGGATTCAGGCTTTATTAGGTCGCATGCCTTGTTGCGACCCGCGAAACAGCGGGGTGACTTATAACAAAAACACAATTGGAGACGGTATGAAATCCCGTTTTGGAGTTGCAACTGGTTCGCTGGGCTACTTATCACTATCTTGGTCGTACTTTTTGTAAAGCCGATTCGATAATGAGTTTAATGTGTAAAACTACTATTGAAGAAACCGCGGATATTAGAACTATTCGTGCCACTATCCCTGAATCCCTTGTTGCCGTCACCAACAAGGCCTCATTGAAGGATGCAGAACTGCAGTATCAAAGTGGTGCTGAGTTCGCTGATGCCCTGAAAGATTTGCTGAAGGCCTGATCCCGACTGTCAAATGAATTTGCAAGATAAAATTACAATCATGGGGCTGACGGATACCGGGATCGTGCGCCGTAAAAACGAGGATGCTATCGGCTACGACAGTGCGCTCGGAATCGTGGTGCTCGCTGACGGCATGGGAGGGCATCGTGGAGGTGAAATAGCGAGTAACCTGACAGTCGATACTGTCATCCATCAACTACAGCAAAAAATACCCGATATTACGCCCGGGGAGGTTGACTCGGGAAGCGGATTCTCGATGGAATCTATTTGTATTCAAAACGCTGTTGTCGCTGCCAACGAACTGGTCTATAAAACTGCCGAAGAAAACTCCGAACACAAGGGTATGGGCACCACCATCGTTGTGTTGCAGTTTTACAACAATTCGTTTTCACTCGCGCATATTGGCGATTCACGCTGTTATCGATTGCGTGCAGACAAGCTAGAACAAATTACCAAGGATCACTCGTTGCTGCAGGAACTCATTGACCGGGGCTTTTATACCCCGGAAGAGGCCCGTAATTCGATGAATAAGAACCTCGTTACGCGTGCTTTAGGTATCGATCCAGTCGTCATGCCAGACATTCAGGAAGATATAGTCCTGAAAAATGACATATATTTGCTATGTTCAGATGGGTTAACTGATCTGGTTGAAGATGAATATATATACTACACTATTAAGGAATTTAGTGCTAATCTAGAAGAAGCTGCCAAGCAATTGATTACTAAGGCAAACCAGAATGGCGGAAAGGATAATATTTCGGTGATGCTGTGCCGAATTGATGATGATTTTTCGTCGAAAAAAGGCTGGTTTAAAAAGATTGTTGCTTGGTTCGATGAATAACGGATTACACCCAGTAGAAACATACTCAAGAGGCTGGATAATAAAATGGTCGCAAAACTGATCACGACATCAAGCACGGGCGAAAAAACAGAGTTCGAATTGGTCAATGAAACAACTACTATTGGCCGCAAGCCTGGTAATGATATCCAGATCGACAACCTGTCGGTCAGTGGCAGACATGCCCAGGTGATTACCATACTTGAAGATTCCTTTCTTGAAGATCTCGGCAGCACTAACGGAACCTACGTTAATGGCAA
>JARFPR010000420.1 GCA_029288195.1 Gammaproteobacteria bacterium
TCGACCAGGCGATTGACCAGGCCCTCCATCCACCATTCGGCCATGGTTTCACCCGGGTGCTGGCGCGCGACCATCCAGACAACCTTGCGCCCGGACTCGCTCTCACCAAAACGCAGACAATCCATGGTCTGGCCATCCAGCGTCAGCCCCAGGGTTTCGGCCTGGCAGCGTTCACTGGTTTGGGCAAACGCGAGCAGGTCAGCGTGTCGCTCCATCGAGTAGGGTGCGAAATAAGCGAAGTACACCTGGTCTTCGCTACTGTTATGTTCAATAACCAGATTCTCGCCGTCGTAGGATGTTTCAACACGAAACCAGAATTCCCGGTCATAGCTGGCCACCGCCTGGTAACCTTCCCAGCCCCCGGTGTACGCTGCGCCGGCCGCATTGGTTACCAGGTACCTGCAATCCAGATCCTTGACGTTCGCCGCACGGAAATAAAACCATTGATAAAAATCCGACTGATTATCAACACGTATAGTGAGCAAGATGTTGGCAGGATCGCTAGAATCGAGGCACTCGATATTGCCACCGTCGAACTGGCTGGAGATGAACATGATTTTTCCTGGTTAAAGACTGTGTGAGAGAATACTGTATGCGCCGGATAATTTCGATTTGTTTACTGTTGATGCTGAGCGGCTGTGCCGATCTCGGCTACTACTGGCATAGCGCCAACGGCCACCTCGCGGTCATGAACCAGCGCGTCGATATCGACGAGCTACTGGCAGACGACTCACTCGAAACCGATTTACGCGAACGACTTGCGCTGGTGCAGGAAATTCGCCGCTTTTCGATCGAACGCCTGGAACTGCCCGCGAACGACAGTTATGACAGCTATGTCGAGCTGGATCGACCCTATGTTATCCAGAATCTGTTTGCCGCAGCCGAGTTCTCAACACGGCTTTATGAATGGTGTTACCCGATCATCGGCTGCGCCAGTTACCGCGGTTACTACGATGAAGACCGTATGCTCGCTTATGCCGATGATTTGAAATCCCGGGGCCTGGAGGTGCATATCGGCCAGGTGTCGGCCTATTCAACGCTAGGCTGGTTCGATGATCCGGTATTAAGCAGCTTTATCAACTGGCCCGACTATCGCCTCGCTGGATTGCTGTTCCACGAACTCACACACCAGCAGATTTACATCGACGATGACACGACATTCAACGAATCACTCGCCTCCGCCGTGCAACAAGTCGGCACCGAACTCTGGTTGAAATCGCAAAACCGGGTCGAGGATCTTGATCGATTATCGCGCTGGTTGGCGTATCGCGAACAGGCGATCAAGCTGATTGAATCCACACGTGAAAGGCTCGCGGAACTTTATGCCAGCGATATCAGCGCCACGGAGAAGCGCGAGCGCAAGAAGCAGATATTTGTCGACGCGCGTATCCGACATGGTGCGATAGCGAAAACACACCAGGTAAACGGGGGATTTACGCGCTGGTTTGCCGACGATCTTAACAACGCCAAGATCGGTTCCGTGGCTGCCTATAATTCCCAGGCACCCGCGTTTATAAACATGATTCATGCGCATCAATTTGATTTCAAAGCTTTTTTCAATTATGCGGATGCAGTCGGTGCACTCGAAAAACCAGTCCGTGACAGCTGTCTCGCGACCTGGAAACAAACAACCAGTTTAACCGGCGGGGATTGCCCTGACATCGAGTTAGTCAGAGCTACTGCTTCCTGATGAAGTTCGAATACTTGGTATAATTCAGCTTGTAGTCTTCGAGATTCTCGTCGAGCATTTGCTCATACTGGGCATGGAAAAACTCGCGCGCGCCGGGCATGTCGCGCTCGTAGTCTTCGAGGGTTTCGGCGTGATGGGAAACGACATGGGCATTGTAACGCGAGGCCGCGTACAGCAACGCCATGCCGACATTTTCCGGGCTATTGGTCTCGGCCAATTCATTGGCGCGATCGATAAACGAGTCCACCATACGGCGATAGATTTCATCGAGTTCATCATCACTAATTGTTTCGTCAGCCATGTCAGCGCCTTACGCGGAATAAAACACAGATGATAATACCACAGCACTTAGATTGTTACGGCCTCTGAAAGCGGTTG
>JARFPR010000431.1 GCA_029288195.1 Gammaproteobacteria bacterium
CGAATACGTCATGCCAGGCCGACGGCAGCTTGATCAACTCCTGCTCGAGCGACTCGGCCGGCGGCGGGCGCTGGCCCATGACCAGGTGCCACAACATCGCGGTGGCGGCGTAAATGTCGGCAGCCGGCGTGATCTCCGCAGTAGTCAGAACCTGTTCGGGCGCCTGGTAGCGAGGCGTACCCCCGATCACGGTCGCATCGCTGCCGTGCCTTGCGAGATCCTTGGCGATGCCGAGATCGCCCACCAGGATACGCTCTTCGTTGCCGACCAGGGTGGCCTGGGACATTGTTGATGCCGCGGTTGCGTCGTCTGCACTCACTCCGCGGCGAACGAGCTGGAACAGAATATTGGCCGGTTTGATGTCGCGATGGACGACACCGGCCTCGTGCAGGTCGGACAGGCTGGCGGCCAGGGTATCCACCAGCGCCATAATGCCCTGTGGGTCGGGAGCGGTTGAATCCTGGTACTTGCGCAGGCGCGGCTCGAGTGTGCCGCGATCGGCGAAATCCATGACGAAGTAGGGGCAGCCATCATTGAGTCGACCGATATCGTGGACGGTAACGACGTGGGGCGAGCGAATACGCCTCAACAGGCGCGCCTCGTCGAGGAAACGCGACATGAGCTCCTCGTCGTCGCTCAGTGCCTCGTGCAGGATCTTGATCGCAACGAAGGATTGCAGCTCCTCGTCCCAGGCGCGAACGACGATTGCAAAGCCGCCGCGGCCTATTTCATTGCGAACCTCGTAGCGACCGACGTAGGCTGGCAGCTTCATACACGCGTCGAACCATTACAGGTGAGCGCTGGCATCGACACAATGAAAAAGGGTGGCATCCAGAATGTTGTGATTCCGGTCCGCAGCGGTAACGCAAATGGTAACAGCGCCATCACGAATACTGGTTGATGCGGCACCCGTGGTGGTGTAGTTCGGATAATCGTCGTGCCGGTGCCATTTTCCCTGCTCCACCCCGAAGGTCGTGGCATTTCTGCCGACCTGCTTGATGTCGTATTGTTCGCCCCACCAGACATGCAGATGGTTTTTCGAAACATCGGGCTTAAAGTTGGCCTTGAACGTGAGCGCTAATTCGTCACCGGCCTTCTTCACTTCGAGAATCTTCGCCTCGCAACCGTCTACCGGACAGGCGTTTGCCATTGGCTCGGCGGCAAGGGCCTGCCCAGCGCCAATCAGGCTCGCGGCCAGGATTTGCAGGTATATTGAGACGTGGCGGTACTTCGGAGTTATTTTAGTTGGGCCCATTTGGCTTACCTCCTTTTTATTAAGGATTGTTATAGCAAGGGGTAGTATGTCCCTAAGTAGAGTAAATTTAAATACCCTTATTAATCCTGGCCAAGCCAAAGAACCATAACTATAACCACTTTTTTTCTGATTCGGCCTGGTAAGTTTTTGATAACCTCACCAGTATTACCGCATAACCTGGGTCGCGACTAGTCTTTAAGTCTGCCGAATCACAATGCGCTGAATTACCCGCGACTACTGGAGATGGGATTTTTCCTACAGAATAGGCAAATCCTGATTGGTTTGTTCGCAGGAATTGATGTAATTTAACCCGGGTATAAATAAAGCAAACAGGGCTATGCTGAATTTCCTGGGAACGGTCATCCCTTATAACACCCTCGATGAACAAGGTCTCCAGGCGCTTGTGAACATCGCCATCCGGCGGACCTACAGGAAGAATATCGTGATCATCCGAGAGGGTGACGATACCAATACGATGTTCATATTGATCGAGGGCGAAATGCGGGTGTATGTAGAAGACGAGCAGGGCAAACAGTTGACGCTCCGAATCCTCAAATCCGGCGATTCCTTTGGCGAAGTTGCACTGATTGGAGACTTCCCCAGAACCGCCAGTGTCATGACGATAACCAGCTGTGTCGTAGCGGCCTTCTCGCGGGATAAGTACCTGGCTTTTCTGGAACAACATCCGAAAATCTCACTGGCATTCGCCAGGACCCTGGCCAATATGGTGCGTGATACTACCGAGGAGCTCAGCAGCATTGCTTTGTCCGACGTGTATGGTCGCGTTACCCATATCCTCGAAAAATATGCCGTCGAAGCTGACGATCATCGACTAGTCCCTAAATTCACCCACCGGGAAATTGCGGGCATGATCGGATCGTCACGCGAAATGGTCAGCAAAATTCTCAAGGAACTCGAGAAGGGTAGTTATATTTCGATAACCGATAAGCACTACGTGATCAATAAGAATCTGCCTGCCAACTGTTAAGCGGGACTGCCTGTCGAGGAATCCAAAGGTTATTTCATATCGGTAAAGCAGCCCCAGGCCGATCGGAACTGCTACCTCCCCAAAAGCAAACTCTCCAGCACGCAACAAGCCACCCGAGTAACGGGAAAATCGCCTAACTAAATCAGTATGTTAGCAGGAGCTGTGCTCACCAGCTGTATTTGAGTCCCACATAGATGAACACAAAGAGGCTGTGAAAAATTCACCTATTTCATACGAAATAGTCCATACCGATCTGGGTATTTGACAACAGGGGTATTTGACCTTCTTGCCTATAATTTCGACCAACAACGAGGCAGGAAATAACGATGACTAAGACATTAACACAATCACAATCCGAGTCCGGCAGACAGAATCTATTGATCTGTTCTATTGGATTGTTGACCAGGCCAATCAAGGTCATCGAAATCTGGCGGCAACGCGAGATATCACGTGCGTCGTTCTATGGGCTCGATTCCAGGGTTCGGAGAGATGTCGGAATCAGTGGGGCACAGCGCTTCATCGAGGGTAATAAAACTTTCTGGGAAGCGTAGCGGGTCGGAATTCGGGCCAGCAGAGGACTCGAGACCGAGGGCTATTCAGTAATCCGTACCTGGGAACTACCGGTTACCTACAGAGCCATTTATCAATTATCAATCGGCAATTAAAGATTGCCATTAATCGAGAGGAAGAAAGAAGATGAAAAAACGCAACACAGCAAAGCAGCAAAAAGGTTTTCTTGATCTGGGCGTTTCAGTGGCGTTGTTGGCGCTGTTTGGCGCATTTGCCTATGCCGCCACGCCAAACCAGGACGACAGGATCGCGGTGCAGGAACCGCAAACTGAAGTCGTAGCCAACCTGGAGTTAAGCAGCGAGCCAGAACTCGGGTCGGTAGGAGCCCCGGGGCCGAGGGCTAACTGGTAATCCGTACCTGGCAGTTACCGGTTTACTAAATATCCATCAATCATTTACCGAGAGGAAGAAAGAAGATGAAAAACAAAAAGATAAAAAGCACAACTTACGATAAATCACCTCTAAAATATGCCGCAACCACATTCGTACCAACGACAAAACCCGCAGTTAATGATAGTCACCCCGAAACAAGACTTGATATGAATGAGATCGAGGCTAACGAGCAGGTTAAACCGGTAAAACATGAGCGGGTTTATCTGCACTCGATTGGTCGATTCAGCAAGCTTAAAAAGATGCAGATGACCACTGACGACGATTAACTGGCTTATTTAACAAGTGGTGAATTTACGGCGTACACTTGACCAGGTCCGAGGGCCCGTTTCTAGCCGTTCTCAGATCTTCCAGATGCGGGCCTGAGTACCTGCTTTTGGGAAAGTTGAGGTTCGCTATTGAGAAACAGGCAGTACCACTAGTTGTGCAATCTCAACGTGCTTCGGCTGCTGTATCGCATAAAGCACACTGTTAGCGACATCTTCTGGTCGCAGGCACTGTGCGAAACTATCGTAAAAGTCGCGTGCCTGTTGCGCATCGCCGAGTCGCTGCTGTGCAAACCCGGTACGCACCGGTCCGGGCATAATTTCGGTGACGCGAATTCCCCGGCCGGCGTAATCGAGACGTAGGCTTTCGCTGAAACCATGCACCGCGTATTTACTACTGACGTAGGCGGTACCGGTGGCGTAAGGCTTGAGACCGGCAATCGAACCGAGGTTGACAATGTGCCCCGAGTCACGGGCGAGCATGCTTTCGATTAATGCACGGGTCAGCCGTATCGTCCCCTGCACATTGGTCTCAATAATATCGCACCACTGCTCCGCGCTGCCTTCGTCAAACAGCCTGCGCCCACCGGTATCATGGCCGGCATTGTTAACCAGCACTTCGATGTCATGGAACTCCCGCGGCAATGCCTGTTGCACGCCAGCCACCGCCGCACCGTCGGTGACATCGAGTACAAGCGGATAAAACCCTTCGCCCAGCCCGGCAGCTAGCTGTCGCAAGCGGGATTCATTGCGCGCCGCACCGACCACTCGATAGTCCTGTTCGATCAACAGGCGACAGATCGCCTCTCCAATACCACTACTCGCACCCGATACCAGCACGATCGGGGAAGGCTGTTCCTTATTCACTAGCGGGCCCCCAGTTCATTCTTAATCGATTCGAGTAATTTATCCATCTGACGTGTCGAAACA
>JARFPR010000469.1 GCA_029288195.1 Gammaproteobacteria bacterium
CAAAAGCGAAAAATCAGGCAAAATGGTCGGCATTAATGCGCTGAGTCTGCGGTAATGTAATTCGAAGTACCTGAGATGGAAACTCTCTGAAATTTCAGTCATTTATTGGAACTATCTATTGAATTGGATTGATTTTAAGTCTGAAATCGGCCATGATATAAGGTCCGTTGGCAATATAAAAAACCAACAAAGCCAAGTATCTGATTTTATTTTATTTTTTGGGAAGCGGTCTTGATTAAACAGCGCACGTTGAAGAATGTTATCCGCGCCATGGGCGTTGGTCTGCATACAGGGAAGAAGGTCTATCTGACATTGCGACCGGCACCGATCGATTCTGGTATCCGTTTTCGTCGAATTGACCTGGCTACCCCGGTCGAAATACTGGCTCGCCCGGAAAAAGTAGGTGACACCAACCTTTCGACTACCTTGGTAGAGAATGGCGTGCGTATCTCGACGGTGGAGCACCTGCTATCTGCGATTGCTGGCCTTGGTATCGACAACGCCTTTATCGACCTTAGCGCAGAAGAAGTGCCGATCATGGACGGAAGCTCGGGTCCATTTGTGTTTCTGATTCAGTCGGCGGGAATCGTCGAGCAGAACCAGGCCAAGAAATTTATCAAGATCAACAAGCCGATTCGAATTGAAGAGGGTGACACGTGGGTCGAGTTCAAACCATTTAACGGTTTTAAAGTCATCTTCGAAATCGATTTCGACCATCCACTTTTTACCAAGCAGAAACAAAACTGTCATATCAATTTCTCCACCACCTCTTTTGTCAAGGAAGTCAGCCGGGCCAGAACTTTCGGATTTCAAAAGGATATAGAGTTTCTGCGCGCCAATAATCTTGCCCTGGGTGGCAGCCAGGACAATGCAATAGTACTCGACGATTACCGCGTCCTGAATGAAGACGGATTGCGTTATGACAACGAATTCGTCAAGCATAAGATTCTTGATTCAATCGGGGATCTCTATCTGCTGGGTCACAGCCTGATCGGTGCGTTTTCAGGCTACAAGTCAGGACACGCGTTGAACAATCGCCTGTTGCTGACATTACTGGAAGATACAGATGCCTGGGAAGAGGTAACCTTTGAAGACGCAGCGACTGCGCCGATATCTTACGCCCAGCCTGTAGAGGCGACGGTATAGGTGCAAGTGTGAATATACTTTTTCTTTCATCGGGCAGGGGTCAAATTTGTGGGTTAAACCTCACAAAACCCTTGCACCTGCTACTGATGATTGGAATGGTCGGGCTTGTTATTACGGGATCGGTCTACGTCGGTTATACGCTCAACCCGAGCCAGGATAACCTGGCGTTGATAGACGAATGGCAAGCGGATGTGCATCGTCACCAGTTACAACTAAATCATATCCGTGAAGAGGCCGACGCAGATGCCGACGCGCTGTCTTCACGCATAGGTCTGCTGCAGGCGCATGTGATGCGTCTGGATGCCCTGGGGCGCAAGCTGGTAAAAATGGCCAGAATCGACAAGAGCGAGTTTGATTTCGAGAATACCCCGGCGCTGGGTGGACCGGAAACCGTGACTAACAAGGGACTCGAACTTGACGAGTTAACACAGGCAATTGATCAACTGGGCTTTCAGCTTGAAAACCGCGAAGATCAACTGGTTGTGCTGGAAAATCTGGTGTTGAACGAAAATTTGCAGAAAGAGGTGCAGCCCAGTGGCCGCCCGATCGTCAAGGGCTGGATTTCCTCTTATTACGGCATGCGCACCCATCCGCTTTCGGGTCGGCGTGAAATGCATAAAGGCATCGACTTTGCGGGTAAACTTGGAGGCCCGGTTATCGCGGTCGCCAAGGGTGTTGTTACCTATGCGGGCAAACGCTACGGCTATGGCCAGGTAGTTGATATTGCGCATGGCAATGGCTATACAACACGCTATGCCCATAATTCCCGTCTGCTGGTATCGGTCGGCGATACCGTTGACAAAGGCTTCCAAATCGCCGAGATCGGCTCTTCCGGCCGCTCCACTGGTCCACACGTGCACTTCGAAGTTCTCAAGAATGGACGGTCGACCAACCCGGTACGATTTATTCGTGCAGCGAATTAATCGGGAGTATTGTTTTTCCGTCTTCTCGCTTGAAACTTTTCAAGTAACCTCCATCTCTTAAGGCAGTCCTGTCCAAGCAGTCGTACGATGTTGTCTAAAATCACAAGAACTTTATTTGGTAGTCGTAACGACCGATTAATCAAAAAACTCCATCAGCGCGTCATTCGGATTAATCAATTCGAGCCGGAAATGCAGGCACTCGACGATGCGCAATTACAGCAAAAAACCGTTCAACTCAGGCAGCGATTTGCAGATGGGGAAAGCCTCGAACAACTGCTCGACGAAGCCTTCGCCGTGTGTCGTGAGGCATCGGTGCGTGCTCTTGGCATGCGGCATTACGACGTACAACTGATCGGCGGAATGATTCTGCACAATAACCAGATCACCGAAATGCGTACTGGTGAGGGTAAGACCCTGGTTGCTACATTGCCGGCCTATCTCAACGCGCTTAGCGGCAAGGGTGTCCATATCGTCACGGTAAACGATTACCTGGCGGAGCGTGATGCCGAGTGGATGGGCAGCCTGTATAACTTTCTGGGCTTAAGTGTGGGCGTCGTTTTGAGCACCATGGATTATGACACCAAGCGCGACTCCTATAGTGCCGACATTACTTACGGTACCAACAATCAGTTTGGTTTCGACTACATGCACGATAATTTAAGTTTCTCGCTCGAAGAACGGGTTCAGCGGGAATTAAACTACGCGATAGTCGACGAGGTTGACTCGATCCTGATTGACGAGGCCCGTACGCCGTTAATTATATCCGGGCAGGCCAGTGACAGTTCCGATCTGTATACCCGGATCAATAAGATAATACCGCGCCTTACCCGGGTCGAGGTTGAAGATGGTCCCGGTGATTACAGTGTCGATGAAAAATCCAAGCAGGCATTCCTGACCGAATCTGGTCATGACACTGCCGAGCAATTGATGACTGAGACAGGGCTGCTGAAAGATGATGAAAGCCTTTACGATGCGGCCAATATTGCCCTCGTGCATCATCTCAATGCCGGCCTGCGGGCACACTCGATTTACACTAAAGATGTCGATTACATTGTTCAGGATGGCTCGATCGTCATTGTCGATGAATTTACCGGGAGGACGATGCCAGGCAGGCGTTGGTCGGAAGGTTTACACCAGGCGATCGAGGCGAAGGAAAACGTCAGTATTCAGCAGGAAAACCAGACTATTGCGTCAATCACTTTTCAAAACTACTTCAGGCTTTACAACAAGCTTGCCGGGATGACGGGTACTGCCGATACGGAAGCCTTCGAGTTTCAACAGATTTATGGCCTTGAAGTCGTCGTGGTGCCTACCAATCAACCCATGGTGCGTGAAGATTTTGGTGATCTGATTTATCTCACTGCGCGAGAAAAGTTTGATTCGATTATCGAAGACATTCGCGACTGCGTCGGCCGTGGTCAACCGGTGCTGGTTGGTACCACCTCGGTCGAGACTTCCGAGTACCTGTCAGGGTTACTCGAAAAAGTTAAGATCAAACACCAGATCCTGAACGCGAAACAGCACGAGCGCGAAGCTATGGTTATCGCCGATGCTGGCATGCCGGGAAAGGTCACCATAGCCACCAATATGGCAGGGCGCGGTACCGATATCGTACTGGGTGGAAACCTGGAAGTTCAGTTGAAGGACATCCCGGAAGATCAGCAACAACAACGCGACAAACTGGACTCCGAATGGCAACAACTGCACGATCAGGTCATCGAGGCTGGCGGCTTGCATATCATCGGTACCGAGCGACACGAATCGCGTCGCATCGACAATCAATTACGCGGTCGATCGGGACGTCAGGGTGATCCCGGTTCATCGCGTTTTTACCTGTCGATGGAAGATAGCCTGATGCGCATATTCGCATCCGAAAAAGTTGCGGGACTAATGCAAAAGCTGGGTATGGAAGAGGGTGAGGCGATCGAGCACCCCTGGGTTAGCCGGGCGATAGAAAATGCCCAGCGCAAGGTCGAGGCCCACAACTTCGATATTCGTAAACAGCTCTTACAGTACGACGATGTCGCCAACGACCAGCGCAAGGTCATCTACCAGCAGCGTGACGACCTGCTACATAGCGAGAGCATCACGGAGGCGATCGCCAACATGCGCAAGGATGTGCTGCAGGGAGTATTTAGTGCCCATATCCCGCCGAATTCGATTGATGAGCAGTGGGATATTTCCGGTTTAGAACAAATTCTGACGAGCGAGTTTGGTGTTGAATTGCCGATTCAGAACTGGCTTGACAGCGACGATCAAATGACCGATGAAGGCATTTACGACCGAATTCTTGAGCAGTTTGAACAGGCCTACCAGGCCAAGGCAGATATGCTCGGTGAGGAACTACTGGTACGCCTTGAAAAAGAGATCACCTTGATGATTCTCGACCGACACTGGAAAGATCACCTGGCGGCGATGGATTACCTGCGCCAGGGCATCGGCCTGCGCGGTTACGCGCAAAAAAATCCGGTCCAGGAATACAAGCGTGAATCATTCGAAATGTTTACCGGTATGCTCGACGGTATTAACTACGAAGTGATCCAGGCTTTAACCCGGGTGCAGATTCGAGGCGAGGAACAGGTTGAAGCGCTGGAGCAAAGCCATCAGCCTGATCAGGATATGAAAATGGTGCATGCCAGTGCCCAGAACCCGTTAAATGCCAGGCCAGCGGATGAAGATCCGCATCAGCCATACGTGCGCAAGGAACGTAAGGTAGGACGCAATGAGCCCTGCTGGTGTGGTTCGGGTAAGAAATTCAAGCAATGTCACGGTAAGCTGTAAAATCACCGATTATGGCCGTTGGATTAGAAGCGCCGGGAATTCTGCATCCGATCCAGGGTATTCGCCTGGCCGCGGCACATAGCGGCATCAAGCAGGATAACCGGCTTAAAGACCTCGCCCTGATCGAAATTGAAGAGGGATCGAGTGTCGCAGCTGTATTTACCCGCAATCGTTTCTGTGCGGCACCGGTAACGGTTGCGCGCCGCCATCTGGAACAATTTCCGGGATCCCGTTACCTGTTGATAAATTCCGGCAACGCTAATGCCGG
>JARFPR010000043.1 GCA_029288195.1 Gammaproteobacteria bacterium
TGTTGCCTCGTCGGGCAGGCGCCCGTATCCCGCGGCCATGTTGTCGACCATGTGCTTGAGTTTCGAGGTAGCCGGGATAACGCAGGTAACGTCAGGGTGGGAGACGATAAATTTCAGGAAAAACTGGCCCCAACTGGCGCAGTCGAGCTCGGCAGCCCAGGGGGGTAGAGACTTACCCCGGACCTTGCGAAACAGGCTGCCGCGTTGATAGGGACGGTTGATCAGGGTTGCAATGCCCTTTTCAGCAGCAATTGGCAGCAAACGTGTTTCGACTTCCCGATCCAGTATGTTGTAACTGAACTGGACAAAATCGAGCGGTATCTGCTGCAGTATTTTTTCCAACTCGCCGTGGTAACGGCCATGGGAGGTCGTAATACCGATGTAGCGTATCTTCCCTTCGGCTTTCCATTCGCGCAACGTTTCGATGTGGGTTTGCCAGTCGAGCAGGTTGTGTATCTGCATCAGGTCGATTCTTTCGACGCCCAGCCGCCACATCGACTGCTCCATCTGGTCGACACCCTCGCTTTTACCACGGGTCCAGACCTTGGTCGCGCTGAAGAGATTCTGCTTGTTGTTTATCTTTTCTAACAAGGCGCCGGTTACCGCTTCGGCACTGCCATACATCGGTGATGAATCGATCAATTGCCCGTCGTTATCAAAAAATGCCTGCATGACTTCGAGCAGGGGCGAGTTTGCAGCTGTCGTGCTGTCAACGTCAAAGGTACGCGACGTCCCCAGGCCGATCACCGACAAACGTTCACCCGTGGACGGGATTGCTTTCCTGATGACCGCGGAATCTGCGGCGACGAGGTATCCGGGTGCAAGCGAGCACAGCAGCGATGCGGCGCCGGTTGTTTTTAAAAAATGGCGGCGTGTTAAGCCGTGTTTCATTTTACTCATTTGATGTCTCCACAAGCTTTGCGTCCGCAGGCTCCGCGCTGTTACCTTTACTTTCAAAACGGGTACCGAGAAAAATGGCCACCAGGGTCCAGCACATCGCGATCAGGGCGGCGACCCATGCGATCGCGCCGAGGCCGAGCCCAATACCCTGTGCGAGTCCGGTATAAGTCCAGCCGGCCAGCACGTCACCGCCCCGGTAAACTACGATATCAATCACCGGCTTGGTTTTAAAGCGGGTTTCGCGTTCTACCCCGGTGAATAACATTTCCCTCCCGGGTCGCGTAATCGAGTAGTTACCGGCGCGACGAATGATCTGCAAGCCGATTAATAGCGCGAGCCCCGGGGCAATTGCAACCGCGACCCAGCCAAATATCATGATAACCGGCACCAGCGCCAGGGTTACCGCCAGTCCGAATCTCGTCGCCAGGCGGCTGGTGGCGAACAGGGCGGTGAATATCGCCAGCGAGTTGACGATTAAATCCATCATTCCCCAGTACTGCGAGCGGGATGCGCGATCGTATTCAACCATGACGTTCTTCAACTCGAAGTAGACGAAACTACTCATCATCGTATAGAGCAGGATAAACAGCCCGATCCCGAGCAAAAAGCGATGGTTGAGGAAATCGACGAAACCACCCAGGAAATCTTCACCGATTGACTTAACCGGGACAGTATCAAAGGCCGTATTGCGATGTTCTGCGTGCCTCGATTTATCAAGTAACAGAATGATGGGAACTATCAGCAATAGTATCAGTGCGGCGATGAATAACAGGTTATAAACGCCAACGATATCACCCAGCAGAACGGGAATAGAGGGACCCGCTACCGCGCCAATACTTGCACCCGCGCCGAAAAAACCGAACAGCCTTTTCGATTGCGACCGGGAGTAGATATCGGACATGAAGCTCCAGAATACCGAGACATGAAACAGGGCGAAAAAACTGACCCATATGTAGAAGGCTTTATCGATTGTTCCAGTGTCATCAAACCATCGGGTACCGAGATAAAACAGCAGGAAAGATCCGGCGAAAAAGATGTAAACACCGGGTACCAGCCGCTTCAGGTTAATTCTTGATACGACATATCCATATAAAAGCACGGCACCGGCGCTAATTAAAAAATTCAGCGTCCACAACCAGCTCAACTCGGCGTCGGTCCAGTCGCTCGACATCGCGTCACGCACGGGTCTCAGCACGTAATAAGCCGTCATTAACATGAAAACAAACAGGAATGACAGAGCCGCTGAATGGATTTCTCCGGGCTCCACCTTGATCAACTTGTTAATTATGGCTTGATAAGACTTCGGCATTGCTCTGATGATGTTGGGCACTAACAGGCATTGTAACCGAAGGTTACCGAACGCTACGACAATGAAAGGGGAAATTAGCTCGCAGCGTTATCGCAGTCTCGAAGTCCAGGTATTGAGACGGGAGTGCCGGCATTGGGCACTCCCGTTTATCGCTACGATTTCCAGCTTCCTAGAAGCGAGTGCCGACACCTAGCATGACAACCCAGGGATCAATGTCGACGTCGACTTCGAGATCTCCGGCACCTGCGGTTTCAAGTTCCGCTTCTGTTTCGATATCGATGTACCATAGCGAGGCATTGAAAAACCAGTCCTCGTTGATATCAACGTCGACACCACCCATCACTGCAAGGCCCACTGAATCATCCAGGCTGATATCGGTATCCCCAACCACTGCCTCGAGTTCGGAATCAGCATCCTCGTTGGAGAAAATGGTGTAGTTGATACCTGCGCCGATGTAGGGGCGCACGTTGGATTGCGGTTGGAAGTAGTACTGTGCGACTAGGGTCGGTGGCAAATGTTCGATGCTGCCCACGTCGACCCCATCGAGCCCCTTGTCACCCTTGATATCGTGCTCAAATGGCAATGCGCCGAGTAATTCGATACCGAAGTTGTCGCTATACATGTAGGTGATGGTAAAGGCCACCGAATTCCCGTCGTCTACCTCGACGGCGGTATCGGCGAGCGGTTCAACTTCTCCACTGTCGTCGTTCGGCATAACCGAGGCGGGTCCGAAGCGGAGCAGAATGTCGCCTTCGGCAGCCACCGCGGGTAACGCGGCCATGCCGGTACTCAGGGCGGTTACGGCAATGGCTATTTGACTTAGTTTTGTCATTTTTTTCTCCAGGTTTAAAGTTAAGTTCAGGTAAATATATTGCACCGCAACAAAATTCTATAGCCGGGAATTTATCAAACCGGAAACGCCCAATATTGACTTATGTCAAATTCGAATCACAAAGTTTGGAGCGGGTTTTTATGATCCGGGATAGAGGTCAGTCTGAGCCTGTTACTGGATTGAAAGCGGTCCCTTGCGCCAGTTGGCGGCCCGCGTAATCAGGCCTGGCTATTTTTTGCAAGCCCGGTGACGACTTCGACCGAGGGTTGTAGCAGCAGAAGCTTTGGGTCCACCTTGAGTTTCGAACTACGGTTGCCACCACCGAGCACGACATATTCCTGTCTCTTATACACATCTCCGAGCCCACGAGACTTCTCGTGCA
>JARFPR010000056.1 GCA_029288195.1 Gammaproteobacteria bacterium
TTAGCGAAACAACATCGAAATCAAAAACGTGTTCGACACTATCCTGGGCAAACTTCAAATGGCACTGACCTGCCTTGGTCAACGCATACCCGAGATTCGATTCGAGACTGAATAAAGCGGTTAGCCGGTTATCGAACTCCTTGTCTTCATGGTAGTGCAGCTCCGACAGGATGCGCAGTCCATTCTTGATCCACTGGCTGGAATCGGGTGTCTTGCGCACGATGTGACGGAACTCGTCGGTACGTTGCTGCGGGTCTTTCCTGGTAATCAGGAAGTTCAGGCGAGCTTGTTCCTCGCCACCCGCAATGGCATAGACCCCGGCACTCATACCAGCGGTGGGACGACCACCGAGTTCACGCATGCTCATCTTGCGCAGCCGACACTGCCACGCAATAAACCGCTGGTATTGTTCAGCGGGTTCCATGCAATTCTTAGAACAGTCCTTCGACCTGCCCCGCATCGTTCAAGCGGATGTTGTCCGCAGACGGTACACGCGGCAGGCCCGGCATGGTCATGATGTCACCGCAGACGACAACGATAAATTCCGCCCCGGCCGACAACCTGATTTCACGAATCGGAACATCGTGACCTGTGGGAGCACCCATCAGCGCCGGATCGGTTGAAAAACTGTACTGGGTTTTCGCCATACATACCGGGAAATGCCCGTAACCATCAGCTTCGAACTTGGCGAACTGGTCCCGTACCTTCTTGTCGGCGACGATACCTTCGGCACCGTAAAGGGTTCGTGCAACATGCTTGGTCTTGTCCAACAGCCCCATATCATCATCGTACAGGGTATGAAACTGCGCCTGCCCGGAATCGGCCACGTCGGCAACATGCTGGGCGATTTCCTGCGTACCCTTACTGCCTTCACCCCAGTGATTACAGTCGAAAGCCTTAACACCGAATTCTGCACAAAATTCGCGCACCGCATTTAACTCATCATCGGTATCAGCCGAAAATCGGTTCATCGCGACCGTGACTGGTACGCCGAACTGTTTCAGATTACGGATATGGCGACCCAGGTTTTCGCAGCCCTTCTTGATCGCGTCGACATTTTCGCTGGTGAGTTGATCCTTGGCGACACCACCGTGCATCTTCAGCGCACGAGCGGTTGCGACCAGTACCACCGCATCGGGGCTAAGGCCCGCCTTGCGGCACTTGATGTCGAAGAATTTTTCAGCACCGAGGTCGGCACCGAATCCAGCTTCGGTGACCACGTAATCGGCCAGCTTGAGCGCGGTTTTGGTCGCGATTACCGAGTTACAGCCGTGCGCGATATTGGCAAACGGGCCACCGTGAATAAACGCCGGGTTATTCTCCAGGGTTTGTACCAGATTGGGCATGAAAGCGTCTCTCAACAGCACAGTCATCGCGCCGGGCGCATTGACATCACGCGCATGTACCGGTTTTAAGTCCCGGGTGTAACCAATAACGATATTACCGATGCGACGACTCAAATCATCGAGATCGGTGGCGAGGCAGAAAATGGCCATAATTTCGGAGGCTACGGTGATATCGAAACCACTCTCGCGTGGGATACCGTTAGCCGGGCCACCAAGGGCGACGACGATATCGCGCAGGGCACGGTCATTCATATCCATGACTCGCTTCCAGGTGACGCGACGCGGATCGAGGCCCGACTTGTTTTCCCAATGGATATGATTATCGATCAGTGCTGAAAGCAGGTTATGCGCCGCACCAATGGCATGGAAGTCACCGGTAAAATGAAGATTGATATCTTCCATCGGCACCACCTGGGCATAACCACCACCGGCAGCACCCCCCTTCATACCGAAACAGGGACCCAGGCTCGGCTCGCGCAGGCACATGACAGCATTCTTGCCAATGCTATTGAGACCGTCACCCAGTCCAACCGTGGTCGTGGTTTTGCCCTCACCCGCGGGGGTCGGTGAAATTGCGGTAACCAGGATTAACTTGCCGTCCTTTTTACCCTGCAGCGAATCGATAAATTCACTGGTCAGTTTTGCCTTGTCGTGGCCGTAAGGCTTGAATGCTGTCGGCGGAATATCGAGTTTTTGCGCAATTTCTGTGATTGGTTTTAAGGTTGCTTCGCGAGCAATTTCGATATCACTTTTAGCCATGTATCCCCCCGGTAATATAAAAATTCTGGTATACAATATACCAAATGGTATACAACCACAACGCACTGGTTGAAAAGAGGCGATATCATATTGGCACATCAAGCCAGAAAGTATCGTGAAAGCGACACATGTCAGGCAAAAACTGTAACGCCAGCCTAGCTATCGCGCCATAACGCCCGGCGCAACGGTGCGTAAATAAACTCGATCAAGCCAGCAGTCGTTATCAAAGCGATGCCGGTTAGCTCACGCGCCCCAAGTGGCTCGTTGGCCCAGATCGCGGCGGTAATGCCACCGACACTGAGCTCGGTCATAAACAGTAAGCCGACAACCCCGGGATTCAAATGCGGCGCACCCCAGAAAGCCGCGTAAGCGCCGGGAATCACGATAATAGCAACCGGTATGGTCCAGGGCAGGACGTCGACGATAACAGACCAGTCAGGTACTTCGATGTCTCCGGCCATGGGGGATATCGCCAATACAATCGCGGCAATAACGCCGTAGAAAAAATAGACCGAGCAAATTTCCATGCTGCGGCTACCATCGTCCTTGCGCAGCAACACCGCCGCTACCGCCCAACCCATGGCACCGATCAACGCCATCCAGTCACCGATATTTCTCGGCCACGGAAAACCGACGTCGATCCCGAACATGACCAGCATGCCCGCAAGGCCGAATAAAATTGCCAGAATCCTTGCAGCAGTTATATTTTCGCCCAGTACGATGCGGGCCAGTAACAATGACCATACCGGTGTCGTGTAATACAACACCAACCCTCGAATGACCTCGGTATAGAGCAGCGCATTGGAATAAAACGCGAGCGAGACCCCGGTCGCGATACCGATAAAATGAAGCGACCAGCCGCAGCGGGCGATGCGGCGCCAGTTGACGAAAATCCACGGAGAAAATAGTAGCAGCGGCATGCCGTAAAACAGGACCGTTGCCCAGGCATCGGTAACACCGGCGCTATCCATACCCCGTAGCGGAATCCAGAACAGGCCCCAGGCAATCCCGCTATAGGCGCAGGCCAGGCTGGCCCGTGCTTTAAGGCTCAGACTGGTAAACATCAGGTTATTGACAGCTGGCGTCTAGAAAATATCGCTTAGCAATCCAGTGTGTTTTCACGTTCCCAACTGCTCAGATGCGTTGCATAGCTGTCCCAGGCCTGCATCTTCAGCTTCACATAGGCATCGACCAGCTCGTCGCCAAGGCCTTCGCGAATGACCTTGTTTTTATCAAACTGCCTGATCGCATCGAGCAGATTCAGCGGCAGCATACGTGGATTCTTGGCACGGTGCCCTTCCTCGTACATATTGAGATGGGTCGGTTCCCCCGGATCGCGTTTGTTAGCGATGCCATCGAGTACCGCCATCAGCACACCAGCCTGCAGCAGGTAAGGATTCGCCGCACCATCCATGAGGCGTAATTCGAAGCGTCCGTCTTCTGGGACGCGAATCATATGGGTACGATTATTACCGGCATAGGTCACCGCGTTCGGTGACCAGGTGGCACCCGACATCGTGCGTGGCGCGTTGATACGCTTGTAGCTATTCACGGTTGGATTGAAAATTGCCGCGAGGTCGCTGGCGCTATGCATGATCCCTCCGAGCGCCTTGTAGGCCAACGGCGACAAGCCTAATCCACGCGGATCCCTGCGACTGGTCTCGAACAGGTTTTTCTTACCCGCGCGATCCCATAACGAAACGTGTGCGTGGCAGCCGTTACCGGTTAAATGCGTAAACGGCTTGGGCATAAAAGTTGCGCGCAATCCGTGTTCCTCGGCAATCGATTTGACCATGTACTTGAAGAAGACATGCTTGTCGGCTGTCTTCAAGGCATCGTCATAATCCCAGTTCATTTCGAATTGGCCGTTGGCGTCTTCATGATCGTTTTGATATGGATTCCAGCCCAGCTTGAGCATTGCATCGCAAATTTGACCGACCACGGGGTACTGGCGCATCAAGGCCAGCTGGTCGTAACAGGGCTTGGCCTGGATATCGGCGGCATCGGCAAGTTTAGTGCCATCCGGAGTGATCAGGTGATATTCACACTCGACCCCGGTCTTCATGCGATAACCCTTTCTACTGGCCTTGGCAAGCTGGCGTTTCAGAGCCACGCGGGGTGACGCTTCGACCTCTTTACCATCCATCCATAAATCGGCGGCGACCCAGCCAATCTCGGGTTTCCACGGTAGCTGGATCAGGCTGTCGGGATCAGGAATTGCAAACAGGTCGGGGTGTGCGGGCGTCATATCGAGCCAGGCTGCGAATCCGGCAAATCCAGCACCGTCTTTTTGCATGCCCTTGATGGCGCGTGCCGGTACCAGCTTGGCGCGTAACACGCCGAACAGGTCGACCCAACTCACCAGAAAATATTTTATTCTTTTGGATTTCGCAATCGCTTCGAGATCTTTAGCCACTTTTAGCCCCCTTCGGATTATATGGTTATGTCTTGGCCCGTAATTCTAATGACAGATCAATGCTGATTCAAACTTCCCGCCATCGGCACTCCCGCGGCGTGAGAAACCGCGAGCGTGATCGCGCGCAGGTCCTCGGGTTCGAGGTTGTGCACGTTGGTTTTTCCGGTGCAGCGTGCCATCATCGCGGCTTCCGCATTAAATGCCTGCAACAGGTTGTAACTGCGCTCTTCGCGCTCTTCCCG
>JARFPR010000071.1 GCA_029288195.1 Gammaproteobacteria bacterium
GCGCAAGGGTGTCGTGATCTCGGTCAACGAAGCCATAGCCGTAACTGAAGAAGATGCTGAAGAAGTCTCGACCGCGAGCGCAACAGTACTGATTTCAAATTATGAAAAGATCGAGGTCCTGTTTGAAGGTGGCATTGATTGGGCAGCTAAATTTATCGATATCGATAACAGGGGCCCGGAACCCGAAAACGTCAGTGACGTGCTGGCGGTGGGCGACGTGGTTTGGCTCGAACAACGCGGTGCACTCTGGTTGCTCGCAGACGTGCCGAGAGTCGAGGGTGCACTTATATCGATAAATCCTTCCGATGGCGGCATCCTTGCAATGGTCGGTGGCTTCGATTACTTCAAGAACAAGTTTAACCGCGCGACGCAGGCGCGCCGCCAGCCCGGTTCCAATTTCAAGCCATTTATTTACTCTGCCGCTTTGGAAAAAGGCTATACGGCTGCCACGATCATTAATGATGCGCCGGTGGTTTTTGATGACAACTCGCTCGAAGCGACCTGGCGACCGGAGAATTATTCAGGAAAATTCTATGGTCCCACGCGAATGCGCGAGGCCCTGGTCAAATCGCGTAATCTGGTTTCGATCCGTATCCTGCAATCGATCGGGTTACGCTATGCCACCAACTACATCCAGCGATTCGGGTACGAAGCCAAGCACATGCCGTATGATTTGTCGCTCGCGCTTGGAAGTGGCACATTTTCGCCATTGCAGATGGCCCGCGGCTATGCGGTATTCTCCAACGGTGGCTACCTGGTAGATCCATATATTATAAGCAGGGTCGAATCGGGCGCTGGGGAACTGATTTTCCAGAACCATCCCAGGACCGTCTGCCAGGGATGTGAAACCGAAAGCCTGGACGAGCTGGCGGCAGCCGAAGCCGCTGCTGTTAAGCAACAGGAGGTGGAGCAGGAAACCGCAGCGGTTGTAGTGAGTGAAGAGGAACAGCCGGTGGCAGCAGAACTGGATGGGCCCGAAACCGGGGACATCGCAGTTGGCGAAGCGCCCGTTATGGCTGAGGAAGCAGGGCCACAATATGCACCGCGTGTGATATCGGCACAAAATGCATTCATCATGCGTTCGATGATGCGCGAAGTGGTACAACGTGGTACAGCGGTGCGTGCCAAGGCTTTGGGGCGGAATGATATCGCCGGTAAAACCGGAACCACGAATGATCAGATCGATGCCTGGTTCAGCGGTTTCAATGACCAGGTGGTAACCACCACCTGGGTAGGATTCGATAATCAGCGCAGTATGGGTAACCGTGAAACCGGGGGGCGGGCTGCCCTGCCGATGTGGATCGAGTTTATGGGTGCAGCGCTCGAAGGTAGTCCAGAAAACCTGCAAGAGCAGCCTGAAGGGCTGGTAACAATTCGCATCGATTATGAAACCGGAAAACGTGCGGATCTTGAAAGCCGCAGAAGCCTGTTTGAAGTCTTCCGGGTGGAGAATGCGCCAAAGGAGAAAGCCCTGGCTCAATCTAATAGCAATGATTCAGGCGGAATCATA
>JARFPR010000087.1 GCA_029288195.1 Gammaproteobacteria bacterium
ACGTCGTCGACAGGTTGCAGTTCCCGGTCCAGTACGCGTCCGAATATTTCGACCAGTTTCGAGCTCCCCTGGCGGCTGCCGTCTTCGCTAATACCCGCGGCTTTGGTGGCAGGTTCGACTGCAGAGGTTACCACTGGCTCGATTTCGGTTTTTCCGACTTCTGCCGAGATCGTGGAGGTAGCGGGTGATGAGGTAGTATCAGGCGGGTCCAGCAGTAGTCGCGATGCAATCAACCAGTACAGCGCAGGCGTCAACAGGGTAACGATTGCAATCGGCAGGATGAGTCGCTTCAAGGTCATTGCATTATAGGGTCATTGTCAATTACCCCGCGGTCACCTTAACATGAGGTTCGATATGGAGGTAGAAAATGATTAAATTCAGGTGCTTAAAATGGACTTCAGTGCGGATATCCGCGGCGCAAGCCATCCGCTTTTCAGGGGTGAAAAATCAAAGTTTCGATTGCCAACGGGAATAGCTTATACTCCCGGCAGATAAGCGCGATTATTCGTAGATAACGACAATAACCAAGAACTGGAACCCTGAGCATGGGAAATGCATCACAAGCAGGGGCGCAGTCAGGCGAGTCGGGTGTTGGTAGTCTCACCGTGTACGCCGATTTTAACTGTCCTTTCTGTTACGCGTTAAATGAACGTTTGCATGCGATGGACCTGGAAGACCAGGTTGAATTCCGCAGCATTCAGCATGCCCCGTCCGTTTCCAGCAAACAGGCGGGTTTCAAAGTCCTTAGCGAACTCGTGACCGAGGTCGCCCAGGTACGCCGCAAGGCGCCGTCAACCCGGATTAACATCCCCATGTTTCGCCCCAACTCGGCGGCCGCGTCGACGCTGGTCAACACGGTTAATAAAAGTGATCCCGCCAGGGCAAGCCAGTTGCGCCGACGCATATATCGCGCATTGTGGATCGACGGCCAGGATATTTCTGATCCGGATCTGCTCGCCGCGCTACTTAAGGAACTGGGTATCGAGCCGCCTCAGGATGATGCCAGTCAGGATGAGGAACTGGTTAAATGGCAAACCCAGTGGGATGACAATCGTGAATTTGACCGCAATATACCCATCGTTATTAGCGACCAGGGTGAATTGGTCATTGGTTTTCCGCTCGAATCCGAACTGGATGCATTTCTGAAAACCGGCTCGATGATCTCCGACGACAGCTCGAAGGCAGTCTGCGAGCAGTCCGCGATGCAGCGAATGCTGGTGCTCGATGACGATGTGCAGAGTCTGCAAATGATCATAACGCAAATGCGGGACGTGCAGGTGGAAGTCGCTGCGAATTTCAAAGAGCTCGTGGCTTCGGCTTTAGATCACGGGATGCCGGACCTGGTACTGGTGAATACGGCATTAATCGGTGGCATCGAAAGCACCGACTGGTGGCGTAATTCGACCGATTCTGACCTTGATACTGCCGTTCCGGTCGTATTTATTTCCGATGACAAAACCACCGAGGCCGAAGTGCAGGCGTTTGAGGCAGGTGCCGCCGATTTCATTGCCCGGCCGTTTCATCCCAGGGTGTTGCGGGCACGATTGAACATGCATTTACAGGCCCGGCGATCGCAGCAGGAACTTAACAATATTGCCCGCGTCGATGCGTTGACATCGATTTGTAACCGACGCGAATTTGATGTGCGACTGATGGCTGAATGGAGTCGCAGCGCCCGCGCCGAGCAGTCATTGGCATTGCTGATGATCGATGTTGATAAATTCAAGGAATACAATGACCACCACGGGCACTTGCGTGGCGACGAGTGCCTGGTCGCGGTAGCGAAAATTCTGAGTGACTGCATGCAGCGTACGGGTGACCTGATTGCGCGATACGGTGGCGAGGAATTTATTGCTTTGCTGCCTGCGGCCGACTTGGAAGGTGCAGTAAAGGTTGCTGAAGAATGTCTTGCTGCGGTCGAGGATGCAAAATTACCACACGTTACTTCAAGCGTTTCACCCTATGTAACCGTCAGTATCGGCGTAGCGGCGATGTTGCCTATCTACGATAAGAGCAGCACCCTGTTGATAGAGCAGGCTGATATTGCTCTTTACCAGGCAAAGCAAAGCGGGCGCAACCGGATTTGCAGTTTTGACACTTACTCCTGATACACCGCGAGCAAGTTGACACCGACGTCGGCCGGTCTTTCGCGGCTTGCCTAACGCAATCGATCCAGCAGGTAATCCGCAATCCAGCTACCCAGTCGCGGCTGCGCCAGGTAACCATAGGACTTGTGCGGGTTGCGTTTTTCCCGTTTGCGATTCCCGGAGTGAGTCACGACTTCGAATGGATTGTGTAAATCGACATAATCGATGGTGCGAAATTTCGGGCTTTTGGGGAATAGCTTAAGCTTGCGCATCGGCTGGTAAAATATCTCATCGAAATTTTTCTGGTGCGAGACGACGTCGCCGAGACAGGCGTAGTTGTGCCAAAAATCAATATTGGTTGGGAACCATCGCGGGGTGTAAGACTTGTGATGTTTGGAAAACAGCAAATCACGCACCGTGGAATCCCCGAGCGGCGAACCCATCGTGATAAACATTTTTACCTGTTTTTTATTATAGATTTTAAAACCGGCAGTTTTACGATGCGAAAACCGCCACAGTACGTCATAGGCGATAAAGGTGCCCATGCTGTGCGAAACGATAACGGGTTCGCGTCCTTCGTCCCAGGCGCGCCGCAGCGCATTTTCGAGCGGTGCGCGCATTTTGTCGGCAATATACTGGTCCGTGTCGTAGAGTTCGGTCTCGCGAAAAAAATTGGACATGACGTTGTCTTTGACCGTTAGCGCACCGGCCAGCAACTTCACCAGGTCGATGCCGCGATCTTTGAAAAATCCCGATACCTTTTCACCTGTGCCTACATGGAACTTGTCTTTGACTTTCCGCCGTTCGGAGATGACCTTGTCCACCTGTACCTGCAGCTTCTTGGTATAGCGGGCATCGTCGGGTATATGGTGGGGTACCACGTCGGCCCAGTATGCCGATTCGAATACTTCTGGATTGGCGTCGAGGCTGCGCGCCAGTCGGCTGTGACTGACGCGGATATTTTCGGTCAGGGTTCTGCGCCATAACTGGTGCGTACGATTCCGCGGCGGTTTGGAGGCCAGGCCGTGGACCATGATAATTTTCTTGTTGCTGAGATCTATCGGCATTTGGATTACCTGGTGTCTGGTTTAGTGGGCCCGGATTGCGAGTTTGCTGGTGAAAAACACAAAGTCAGGTTGCCCCCGCTGCCGTGCACATGTTTTTCAGTTTGGCCATTGCCAGGTCGCGACCCAGCATCATCAGGCCGCAGTCGGGCGCCGCCAGTAACCGATCCGCATCGATGTGCTGCAGCGCAAGCTCGAGGCGTTGCCGAATAGTTTCTGTGCTTTCGATTCTGCTGTTGGCGATCGTAACCACGCCGAGGATCACCGCGGTGTCGGCAAAGTTCTCGAGCAGTTTCAGATCGTTCAGGCAATGAGCGTCCTCGATCGAAACCTGGTGGATACTGGTGTTGTCAATTTTTTTGGCCAGTTGAAAATAGCATTCAGGATCGGCTTTTATATAGTTTTCATCGTCGATGTGACCCGGGTAGCCGCAACACATGTGCATCACCCGTGTGACATGCCCGGGTACGCCATCGAAGCAGCGGTCAAGACACTCGGTGCCGAAGGCTAACGCGTCGTCGACTTTACGCACAAACAGGGGTTCGTCGACCTGTATATACTGACAGCCTGCGGCGGCGAGCGCCCGAATTTCAAAATTAAGCGCGTCAGCCAGATCGAAAGCGAGTTCGCGCTCACTGCGGTAGTAAATGTTCGCAGTAGTGTCGATGATCGACAGGGGGCCCGGTACGGTAATCTTGATCGGGCGGTCACTGTAATCCTGCGCAACCTGGAAATCCCGATCGAGGAAATGATCGCCCCTGGGCTCGATCCTGGCACTAATGGTCGGCAGATCGGCCACGGCCGCGCCACACCGATGCACCTTGTGGCTCAGGTTTTCGAAATCGATACCGTCGAGATGACGGCAGTGATAGTGAATATAATTCTCACGCCGTTGTTCCCCATCGGTCGGGATATCGATGCCGCAATTGATCTGGTCCTGGATGGCCTCGCGAGTTGCCCTGCTCAGCAATTCCTCGGGCACCTTGTCGGCGTTATCCTGGGTATAGTTGAAGGCGCGCGTCGCGCTGTCATCCTGCTCCTCGGTTTCGGCAAAGTTGCCGATCTCGATATAGTCGGGTTTCGGGTAAGCACCGATGCAGGTTGTGCGGATGGACATCAGCTCATAATAATGGAAGAAGGGTAGCGGATAAAAGCGCTAATCAGCGCTTCGAGCCTGTTAAACTGGTGCGCATGTCTTCATTGCTATCCGATTTTATCACTGACCACGAACGTATCTTCGTGCTAACCGGTGCCGGGGTCAGCACCGCGTCCGGTATTCCCGACTACCGTGATGACAGTGGCAACTGGAAGCACCAGAAACCGATTGAGTATCGCGAGTTCGTCGATC
>JARFPR010000099.1 GCA_029288195.1 Gammaproteobacteria bacterium
GCTGAAAGCCTGCCACTGCTCGGCATCGAAGTACTTTTCAGAAATCTGGGCGTGGCTCTTCTCGGAAATCGAAGCAAGATAATCGTCGCGCGACAAATCCCCGCGTCCGAGCGCAATAATCCTGGCCTGTTCGGGAAGCTGTCCTGCACAGTGGCGGTGATACAGGGCGGGAATCAGTTTGCGCGCGGTAAGATCACCGGTTCCGCCGAATATTACAAGATCGAATGGATTAACCGCATTCAAATTTATTCTCCTACAGGAATCTTCAAATTGTTTGACGAATTATCTAGTAAATTTACATTTTTTGAAATAGCAGTATTGCATATTTTATGCAATAAAAGATGAGTATAGCCTTTTTCTTATTGTTTTTATTACACTATTGGCTAAAACCTGTATGTTTACCCCGGCTGACCAGCGAACATTTATTTGCGGTTAGTATGTAGTTTTGCTACATTTCTTTCGTTTGACACCCTTAAGGATTAGACCGCATTGCCTGAACTACACCCGACCATAGCTGACGTAACCGATAAGATCCGCAGGCGCAGCGCCGCTACCCGCAGTCATTACCTGCAACGAATCGACTTTGCCATCGACAACGGGCCGGTGCGCAAAGCACTGTCCTGCACCAACCAGGCACACGCGTTTGCCGCCTTCCCGGAGCTCGATAAAAATATCCTGGTCGAAATGCGCCAACCCAGTATTGCAATCATTTCCGCCTATAACGACATGCTTTCGGCGCATCAGCCATTGCAGCAGTTTCCCGAGATCATCAAGCAGGCAGCGCGCGAGGTCAACGCAGTGGCTCAATTTGCCGGCGGAGTGCCGGCGATGTGTGACGGCGTTACGCAAGGACAAACCGGCATGGAGATATCGCTGTTCAGCCGCGACACCATCGCGCTTTCTGCAGCGGTTGCGCTGTCGCATAATACTTTTGATGCCGCGCTGTTTCTCGGCGTCTGCGACAAGATCGTACCCGGCCTGCTGATGGCGGCACTGAGTTTTGGTCACCTGCCGGCTATCTTCATCCCCGCGGGTCCGATGACCTCCGGTATGCCAAACGATGAAAAAGCCCGGATTCGCCAGTTGTTTGCCGAGGGCAAGATCGACCGCGACGAATTACTCGCTGCCGAATTACGCTCCTACCACGGCCCCGGTACCTGCACCTTCTACGGCACCGCCAACAGCAACCAGATGCTGATGGAAGTCATGGGCCTGCACCTGGCGGGCTCCGCCTTCATCAATCCCGATACGCCGCTCAGGGAAAAACTGACTCGCGCCGCGGCGCAGCGGGCGGCCGCAATCACCCACCTCGGCGATGAATTTACGCCGGTCGGCAAAATGGTTGATGAAAAAACCATCGTCAATGCGATCGTCGGATTGCTGGCCACCGGCGGCTCTACCAATCACACCCTGCACCTGGTCGCCATCGCGCGCACCGCGGGCATTACCATCGACTGGAACGATTTCAGCGAGCTATCTGCCATCGTGCCGTTATTGACGCGTGTTTATCCGAACGGTAAGGCCGATATCAACCAGTTCCATGCGGCCGGGGGTATGGGCTTCCTGATTCGCGAACTCATCGATGCCGGCCTGTTGCATAACGATGTCAAAACCGTGATGGGTCCCGGACTCGAACATTACTGCGAGGAGCCCTGGATCGACCAGGGTAACCTGGGCTGGCGACCCGCCCCGCAAAACAGCGGAGATGAAGACATTCTGCGCAAGCTGCCGCAGGCTTTTTCCGGTACCGGCGGATTGCAATTGCTCGAGGGCAACCTGGGCCGGGCGATGATCAAGATTTCCGCGGTAAAACCCGAACACCAGGTGGTGCGGGCACCGGCAATGGTGTTCGATACGCAGGACCAGGTCATGGCAGCGTTCAATGCCGGTGAACTGGACAAGGATTTCATCGCCGTGATTCGAGACCAGGGGCCGCGGGCCAACGGCATGCCGGAATTGCACAAGCTGACACCGCCACTTGGCGTGTTACAGAACCGGGGTTTCAAGGTTGCGCTGGTCACCGACGGGCGCATGTCGGGCGCGTCGGGGAAGGTACCTGCGGCGATCCACCTAACCCCCGAAAGCCGGGCTGGTGGATTAATCTCGCGCATTCGCGATGGCGATGAAATTCTGCTCGACGCGGGACGCGGCATCCTCAGTGTCAATGTCGCCGACGAGGAATTAGAATCACGCCCGGCGGCGAGCGCGGATCATTGTGAACCACAGTGGGGCATGGGTCGGGAGCTGTTCGATGGCTTTCGCCAGCGCGTCACCGGCGCCGAACAGGGCGCCATGAGTATCTTTACCGAGGACCCTTCACCCTTAAACGAATCCGAACCGGTCTTAGTCCATGAAAATTGATGAAATTTTAAACCAGTCACCGGTCGTCCCGGTAATCGTGATCGACCAGCTCGAGCAGGCGGTGCCGCTGGCACAGGCACTCGTCGATGGCGGCCTGCCGGTGCTCGAGGTGACTTTGCGCAGCGGCGTCGCGATGCAGGCAATCCACGAAATTTCGCAAGCGGTGTCGGGGGCCATTGTTGGCGTTGGCACCGTTACCCGGGCCGAACAGTTTCAGCAATCGATCGAGGCCGGTGCCCGGTTTGCCGTCAGTCCCGGACTGACCGACACCCTATTAGCCGCAAGCAAAACAGCCGACCTGCCGTTTCTTCCGGGTGTGTTTACCCCCAGTGAAGTCATGCGCGCGCACGAACATGGATTTAAAGCGCTCAAACTTTTTCCCGCGCAGCAGGCGGGCGGCATCGGCATGCTCAAGGCGATGCATGGGCCATTGCCGGAGATGAAGTTCTGTCCTACCGGGGGTATCGGCGCTGAGAATTTTATCGACTTCCTGAAATTACCCAATGTCGCCTGTGTCGGTGGATCATGGGTATGCCCCACGAGCGCGGTCAAGGACCAGGACTGGGAGCAGATCGCACAACTGGCATCCGACGTTCGTAGCGCACTCGAATAGAGTCGCCAGGACAAATCACTTTTCAGTAAATTACAAATTCGGACAATGGCCATAATCGAACATAAATTTAACGATCGCGCTGAATTGATCGAGGCCCTGCACCAGGTTTTTACCGCGGACCTGAAACAGGCACTGGATCAACAAGCGTCGGCAACGTTGCTGCTTTCCGGTGG
>JARFPR010000122.1 GCA_029288195.1 Gammaproteobacteria bacterium
GAAATACCTGCTCAAGGCCGGTGTGAAAACGGTATTCTCGCCACATTCGTTGCGTCACGCTTTTGCCACGCACTTGCTCAATCATGGCGCAGATCTGCGCACCGTACAAATGCTGCTCGGACACAGCAGTCTGTCAACCACGCAAATCTATACCCACATCGCCCAGGCCCGCCTGCAGTCGATCCACGCCCAGCACCACCCCCGCGGCTAACAAAATACTCGTGAGCGGCGCGGTCGTCGGAATCTATTTGCGGGATCGCCGTAAATACTTCCATGTAGGCTCGCGCGCGACGTCCCTGTCGCGCAGCGTCCCGCAAACAGATTCCGACGCCCACGCCTCATCGATTGCCAGCCGTCACGGTTGAAAGGATGCAACTTGATAGTCAGTTAGTTTGGGGAATTACCGCAAAAGTGTAGCGAGGCATGGATGCCGAGCTCCAAGCGATTCCATGGATGGACCAACCGGCGCTTGCGCCGGTTGGAAGCGTCTTTTGCGGTAATTCCCCAAACTAACTGACGGATCGATACCGCGGTCAGAAAAACTAGTACTCGATTTTTTCAAATACGTGCCGATGGCCATGCCGTTTGCTAGATGCAGTCATCACGCGGAGGCTGGTATTTCGGAATTAGTGGAGCAGGGTGAAGAGTTTGCGTCGGTATTTTTGGACGCTGGGATGTTCGCCGCCGAGCAGATCAAATAATTCGAGTAGACTGGTGCGGCCGGCGTCATCTTCGAAGCTGCGATCGGTGCGCATAACCGTCAGCAGGCATTCCATAGCATTGTCGTAATCTTCCTTGGCAGTTAAATGCCGACTTTTCTGCAGCAGCGCATCGAGATCCTTGGGATTCCGGGACAGTCGTTGCTCAATATCTTCGAGGTCCGGCAGATCGGCGAGTTGTTCCGCCAGTTTGATTTCGGCACGCAGCTTGATCGCTGCATCCAGCTTACTGCCTTCGCTATCGAGGCTATCCAGTAATGCAACGGCGCTTTCGGTGTCGCCCTCGCCGTAAACCATTTGTGCGATCGTGACCTTGAGTTCGGCATTGTCGGGATCCTTGGCAAGTGCGTTATTCAGCACTTCGAGCGCTTCTGTAGTATGGCCCTGCTGGTAGGCCATCATGGCAGCCTGCACCAGTTGGTCAGATTCCGATACGATATGCTTATCGAGCATTGCACGGATGTCCGATTCGGGTACCGCACCCATGCGTTCATCGACGATTTGACCCTGGTAAAACAACTTCATCGTGGGCAGGCTCTTAATGCCGAAATGCGCGGCCAATTCCTGTTCCTGATCGGCATTCACCTTGGCCAGCTCGAACTTGCCGTCATATTCTTCAGCGAGTTTGGCAAGCATCGGCATGATGGTTTGGCAGGGTTGGCACCAGTCTGCCCAGAAATCCACCAAAACAGGCTTATTAATCGAAGTTTCCAGCACCAGATTCTGGAAATTCTGCATACTGACATTGTGAATATAAGGTGACTCGCTCATAATAGAGAACCTGAAAAAAGATGCGCATTATATCAGGCCGATGGTAATGAATTTCAAGGATTTGAAGCAGCGCGAGCGATTTAAACTCAGGAACCGCCTCATTTGAAAAATCAGTACGACGCCGCCTCGATCGAAGTCCTAACGGGGCTCGATCCGGTCAAGAAACGACCGGGCATGTATACCGACACTACCCGTCCCAATCACCTTGCTCAGGAAGTGATCGACAATAGTGTCGATGAAGCCATTGCCGGCTTTGCCACGCAAATCGGCGTGATCTTGCACGCCGACCAGTCACTCAGCGTAATCGATAACGGTCGTGGTATGCCGGTCGATATCCATCCACAGCAAAAAATCCCCGGGGTCGAGGTAATTCTCACCAAGTTGCATGCCGGGGGCAAGTTTTCGGACAAGAATTACCAGTTTTCAGGCGGGCTTCATGGCGTCGGCGTTTCGGTGGTCAATGCGTTGTCCAAACAACTCGACGTGAGGGTGCGGCGTGACGCTAAGGAATACACGATCGGCTTCGTTAACGGCGATAAGAAAAACGAGCTGAAGCAGACGGGTACTGTTGGCAAGAAAAATTCCGGTACCAGTTTACGTTTCTGGCCCAATCCGAAATATTTCGATAGCCCGGTTTTCTCGGTAACGCGACTGAAACATGTGTTGCGCGCCAAGGCAGTGCTTTGCCCGGGCTTAAAGGTGAAGTTTTATATCGAAAAGACCAAGGAATCGAATGAATGGATGTATGAGGACGGACTTTCCGATTACCTGCTCACATCACTGGTCGACTATGAACTGTTACCTTCAGCACCCTTCGTCAATTCGTTGCAGGGAGAGCACGAAGCGGTCGACTGGGCGGTGCTGTGGCTGCCGCAGGGCGGAGATTCGATCACTGAAAGTTACGTTAACCTGATTCCGACTTCGCAGGGCGGCACTCATGTCAACGGGTTACGAACTGGTATTACCGACGCCATCCGCGAGTTTTGCGAATTTCGCAACCTGCTGCCGCGAGGGGTTAAAATCGCGCCGGATGATGTCTGGGACAAGGTCAGTTATATACTCTCGGTCAAAATGGAGGAGCCGCAGTTTTCGGGGCAAACCAAGGAGCGATTGTCGTCGCGGGAGACGGCCGCATTTGTCTCCGGGGTGGCCAAGGATTCTTTCAGCCTGTGGCTGAATCAGCATGCCGATGTCGGCGATCAGCTGGCGCAACTGGCGATATCCAGTGCGCAAAGTCGATTGAAAAGCGCCAAGAAAGTGGTGCGCAAGAAAGTCACCAGTGGTCCAGCCCTGCCGGGTAAACTCTCGGACTGCAGCAGCCAGGATGTGAGCCGAACCGAAATTTTCCTGGTTGAAGGTGATTCTGCCGGTGGCTCGGCGAAACAGGCTCGCGATCGGGTGTTTCAGGCGATCATGCCGTTGCGCGGCAAGATTCTGAATACCTGGGAGGTACCGGCCGACCAGGTGCTGGCTTCGCAGGAGGTGCACGATATTTCAGTCGCAATCGGCGTAGAACCCGCATCCGACAATTTATCCAACCTGCGTTATGGCAAAATCTGCATTCTTGCCGATGCCGATTCTGATGGAGCGCATATTGCCACGCTGTTATGCGCGTTGTTTCTGCGGCATTTTAAACCCCTGGTTGAAAAGGGGCATGTCTACGTGGCCAAACCACCCCTTTATCGAATCGATGTTGCCAAGGACAAGTACTACGCGCTCGATGAGGCTGAACGCGATGGTATTCTCGATCGTATCAGCGCAGAAAAACGCAAGGGTAAGGTAACGGTAACCCGCTTCAAGGGGCTCGGGGAAATGAATCCGATGCAGTTACGCGAAAGTGCCATTGCGCCTGACACCCGGCGCCTGGCGCAGTTGACGATAGCCCCCGGAGACAAGACCTTCAAAATCATGGACATGATGCTGGCCAAGAAACGCGCATCGGATCGCAAGGATTGGCTGCAAACCAAGGGAGACCTTGCCGAAATATGAACGAGAACCTGGAACTCAATTACGAGGGCGTCGAGAAACAGCCGCTACATGTTTTTACTGAAAAGGCCTACCTCGATTATTCGATGTACGTCATCCTCGACCGTGCGCTGCCGCATATCGGCGACGGGCTGAAACCGGTACAGCGCCGTATTATCTATGCAATGTCGGAACTTGGCCTATCGGCAAGTTCCAAGCATAAGAAATCGGCACGTACCGTGGGCGACGTGTTGGGTAAGTATCATCCGCATGGCGATAGTGCTTGCTACGAGGCGATGGTGCTGATGGCGCAGCCGTTTTCTTACCGCTATCCGCTGATCGATGGACAGGGCAACTTCGGTTCTCCCGATGATCCCAAGTCGTTTGCCGCGATGCGTTATACCGAATCGCGACTGTCTGATTTTGCACGCGTATTACTGCAGGAACTCGGGCTGGGCACGGTTGACTGGATTCCGAATTTCGATGGCACCATGGACGAACCTTCATTATTGCCTGCGCGCCTGCCGCATATTCTGCTCAATGGCACTACCGGTATTGCAGTTGGTATGGCCACCGACCTGCCACCACATAACCTGCGTGAAATTGCCACCGCCTGCATCATGTTGCTGGACAAGTCCAGGACCACGCTGGATGACTTGCTGAAGAAGGTTAAAGGTCCGGATTATCCAACCGAAGCGGAAATTATTACCCCGCAGGACGAGTTGCGCAGCTTATACGAAAGCGGCCACGGGTCGATACGTATGCGCGCGGTATACGAACGTGAAGATGGCGATATTATCGTTACCGCGTTACCGCACCAGGTTTCAGGCGCACGGGTCATGGAACAGATCGCACAGCAGATGCTGGCCAAGAAATTACCCATGGTCGACGACTTGCGTGACGAGTCCGATCATGAAAATCCGACCCGACTGGTTATCGTGCCGCGCTCTAACCGTGTCGACGTGGAGGCCTTGATGGGGCATCTATTCTCGACCACCGATCTTGAGCGCACCTATCGCGTCAATATGAACATGATCGGTACCAACGGTCGCCCGCAGGTGAAGAACCTGAAGCAGATTTTGCAGGAGTGGATTGCTTTTCGAATAACCACGGTACGCCGTCGTTTGCAATGGCGACTCGATAAGGTCGATAAGCGCCTGCATGTCCTCGAGGGCCTGTTGATCGCTTTTTTAAATCTAGATGAAGTGATACGCATAGTGCGTTACGAGGATGAACCCAGAGCTGTACTGATCAAAACCTTCAAGATCAGTGATATCCAGGCCGAGGCGATTCTCGAAACCAAGCTGCGCCATCTGGCGAAACTCGAAGAAATGAAGATTCGTGCGGAGCAGGAAGAACTCAGTGCCGAGAAAAAAGAGCTTGAAACATTGCTCAAATCCGATCGTCGAATCAAGACCCTGATCAAGAAGGAAATTCAGCAAGATGCGGAAACCTTTGGCGATGACAGGCGCTCCCCGATCGTCAGTCGAGAAGCAGCACGGGCCCTCGATGAGGCTGACCTGGTGCCGTCTGAAGCGATTACTGTCGTGCTATCGACCAGTGGCTGGGTGCGCGCAGCCAAGGGGCACGATATCGATGTGCGCGCGTTAAATTACAAATCCGGTGATGGTTTTCAGGACATGGCGCAGGGTAAGAGCAACCAGAACGTGGTGTTCGTCGATTCCTTCGGTCGGGCCTAC
>JARFPR010000150.1 GCA_029288195.1 Gammaproteobacteria bacterium
AAGCCGGAATCCAGTCCAACAATCGTGCTCGAAGAGCACACCTTATCTGCTGGATCCCGCCGGTCCGACGCATCGGGTCAAGCCGCGGGATGACAGTTACCAGGGCAGCCCTTGCAATGAAAGATTATAAAGCGGTCAGCGGGATGACAGGGTGCGTTAATCGCGTTTCCAGTGGCCGGATTTGCCACCGGATTTTTCGAGCAGGCACACGTCGCTGATGACCATGCCGCGATCAACCGATTTACACATATCGTAAATTGTCAGCAAGGTCACCTGCACCCCGGTCAACGCTTCCATTTCGACACCCGTCGGGCCCGTGGTTTCGGCGGTGACGGTGCATTCGATTGCACCGGCGCCAGGGTCGGTTTCGAATTCGACCGCAACGTGAGTCAACGCTAACGGGTGGCACATCGGCACCAGGTCCGAGGTACGCTTGGTCGCCATGATGCCGGCGATGCGCGCCACGCCGAGCACGTCGCCTTTCTTGTGCCCACCCTGCTGAATCAATTCCAGGGTCTCGGCCTGCATGACGATGCGCCCGGCAGCAATCGCACGTCGGGCACTCGCTGGCTTGTCGGCGATATCGACCATGTGCGCTTCGCCTGCCTGGTTGAAATGGGTTAATTTGCTCATGGCCGAAATTCTATCACTTTAAGAGGATGTAAAGCTCACGATTACCGCGCTGAATATTCATGATCATGCCCTTGCCGTTGGTCTCGACCAGGGCGAAGACTTCATCGAAGGTACGCGTTAGCTGCTTGTTGATCGAGAAAATGATGTCGCCGACCCGGAATCCGGAGGCATCGGCGTTGGAGCCTCGTTCAACCTTCATCACTTCGAGGTAATCTACACGCCCGCGCTGCAGGTGCTGTTCGCGCATTTCGCCGATGGTCGCGCCCGCAAGCTTGGGATGAATCACGCCACCACCGAGTTTATTGATTTCGATCGGCTGGATCAGCACCGGCAAAGCAACCTCGTCGCCGTTACGAAAAAGCACCAGTTCGATGGTCTGTCCGAGGCGCTGCAGCCCGACCAGGTTATGCATGTCACGCGCCGAACGAATCGCCTTGTCATTGGCCGCAACAATCACGTCGCCGACCTTGATGCCGGCCTTGTCCGCCGGCGACCCGGATTCGATCTGGGTCACGATAAATCCGTTGCTGCGGTTGATACCGAAAGCCTGGGCAAGTTGCGCGGTCAGATCCTGACCCTGCGCACCGAGACGGCCACGCTTGACTTCACCGTAGTCGATCAGCTGGACCATGATGTCACGCGCCATGTTAATCGGAATTGCAAACCCGATACCGATATTACCGGTATTGCCGGCGCCGTAAATCGCGGTATTAATGCCCACCAGCTCGCCACGTAAATTAACCAGGGCACCGCCGGAGTTACCCAGGTTGATCGAGGCGTCGGTCTGAATAAAATCCTCGATCGACTCGACACCGAGCCCGGAACGGCCGAGCGCGGAGACGATACCCGAGGTCACGGTTTGTCCGAGTCCGAACGGGTTGCCGATCGCGACCACGAAATCACCGACGCGCAGCTCGCTCGAATCAGCCATCGGAACCTGGGTCAGGTTTTCATCAACAACCTGGATTACCGCGATATCGGTGTCGGGGTCGCGGCCAATAATTTCGGCACGTAGTTCACGGCCATCGGTCAAGGTCACGTTGATTTCGTAAGCATCCTTGATGACGTGATAATTGGTCAGGATGAGGCCATTGTCAGCGTCGACGATGACACCCGAACCGAGGCTCGCGGTCTCCTGCACACGCTCGATATTCGGTACCTCGAAAAATCGCCTGAACAACGGATCGCGTGGCAGTGGCAATTCGACACGCCGGCGCGCCTTACCGCGGGTTGCGATGTTTACCACCGCCGGGGTGGTGCGCTCGAGCATCGGCGCGAGGCTGGGTACCTTTATGCCGTCAACCGCGACCGGCAGTGCGGCCTGCAACGGCATACTCAGAAGCAACAGCAACAGGCCCGGGAAAACGACTTTCATCACGGAATCGCTAAAACGAACGCGGGTTGAAATCGAACTGGTCTTGCATTTCCTGGTAAAACTGCTTCGCCGTATCGCTATCCGCGGGTGGCGTTTGAATCATGATTTCCACGAATTGATCGCCGGCCGGAGGTCCGGCCAGGCCCTTGCCCTTGAGGCGCATTTTTTGTCCTGACTGCATGCCGGGCTTGATCTTGAGTTCAACCGAGCCGGATAAGGTCGGCACTTTTAAACTGGCACCCGCGGCTGCTTCCCAGGGTGTCAAGGGCAGGCGCAGGATCACGTCACGACCATCCAGGCGAAACAGGCGATGCGGCAGGATATTCATCTCCAGGTACAAGTCACCGGGTTCGCCAGCCTGGGGGGCGGCCTGCCCCTGCTTCGCGAGGCGGATCTTCTGCCCCTGGCTCACGCCCTTTGGAATCGTGATCTTGAGCTTTTTCATTTCGACGGAGCCCGGTGCCTTGGCAAACTGGATCGTCTTGCTGCCGCCGTTAAAGGCCTCTTCAAGGGTAATATCGAGTTGTAGCTGGAAATCGGCGCCACGCCGCTGACGCTGACGCTGCTGAAACGGTGAGCCCCCGCCTTGCTGGAAACCATCGCCAAAAATTGATTCGAAAAAGTCGCTGAAATCGCCGCCGCTAAAACCGTCGCTGCTGTAACCGCCGCCCTGGAAGCCGCCACCCTGGAAGCCGCCAAATCCACCGCCATCGAATTGCTGGCCGTGTTTCCAGTCGGCACCAAAACGATCGTAGGCCTGGCGCTTGTCGGAATCCTTCAGTACTTCGTAGGCTTCGTTGACCTCCTTGAACTTTTCTTCCGCGTCCGCTTCGCTGTTGACATCAGGATGGTACCTGCGCGCAAGCTTGCGGTAGGCTTTCTTGATATCACCTTTTTCAGCGTCACGGGGAACGCCCAAAATTTGATAATAATCCTGGTATTTCACGTCGACAACGGTTGCTTAATGTCCCTAATAGATAGGTCTTTTGTAGGGTTTTTCAAGTCGCCGGGGCCTCGTCCTCGTCCTCTTTGTGCTCGTTTTCAGACGCCAATGGCTCGGCCAGAAGTTCCAGCTTTTCACTTTGTAAATCGTTATGCAATGGTTCGATTTCCGGGATTGCCTGCGTGACCTTGCTCGACATTTCGGCAAATCGTTCAACCTTGCCGCGCAAGCCCTGGCGACCACTGATCGCGGTAACTGTTTCGTTGAAGTGATTGGTTGCGGCACCGAGGCTACCGCCAATTTTAGCGAGGCGTTCGGTCACCTTGCGCACCTGGTTGTAGATATCGCCCGCCTTGTCGCCGAGCTCTCGTGCTTCACGGGTACTACGTTCCATGGCCCAGAGGTTAGCTACCGTGGTCAGGATTGGAATCAGCGTGGTATGTGACACCAGCACAATACCGCGCTCATAACCGTAGGCGAAAAGATCCTTCTCGTACTTGAGCGCTTCGATGTAGGCAGGCTCGATCGGCATGAACATCAGCACAAAACTGGGACTGCGGATTCCGGCGAGGCTGGTGTAATTCTTGCCCTGCAGATCGTCGATATGACCTTTAACCGCTTTCACGTGCTCGTTCAGCGCAAGCTGGAGTTGCTCGTCGTTCTCGGCCGCAACCACGCGGTCGTAGGCCGCCAACGAAACCTTGCTATCAATGATGATGTGCTTGTCATCCGGCAGTTTGATCAGAAAATCGGTTTGCTTGCGTTTACCTTCGGCATCCGTCATCGAAGTCTGCTTGTCATAGTGGTCATGCTCGATCAAACCGCTCAGCTGCAGGGTTTTCTCGAGCTGGGTTTCACCCCAGCTGCCGCGGCGCTGCGAATCTCCCTTGAGCGCATCGGTCAGGTTTTGTGCATCGCTGCCGATTTTGAGACCGACTTCGAGGACCTTCCTGATCTCGCTTTCGAGCTTGGTATTGCCCTTGATGGATTCGCTGTGCACATCGTTGACGCGTTTCTGGAATCCCTCGACCTGTTCGCGAAAGGGTTTCAACAGTGCCTCGAGTGAAGTCCGACTGGTCTTGTCGAAGCTGCGCGTTTTATCTTCCAGTACCCGGTTGGCAAGATTCTCGAATTCGAGCTTGAGTTGTGCGCGATCTTTTTCGGATTGGGCGATTCTCTCTGCCCCGAGCGCACGTTCCGTATCCAGCTTCGACTGCACTGCTTGCGTGTCTTTCTCCGCTGCATGCAGACGATCGCGCAATGTGTACTCGGTTTGCAGGGTTGTTTCAAGCCGGCTCTTCATTTCGCGGTTGGTATTCTGGTAATGGCGCAAGCTGTACAGCAGTCCCAGCAGCAAGAGGCCTGAAAGTCCGATAATTATCCAGACTAAATCCGCGTTTTCGATCGCTTCCATTGTATTAATGTTGGTATATCAATCGCAGCAGTCTAACCGAGATGGAATCTTGTCGCGAGATCTTGTTTTTTTACACGAGGCACCAATCCTGTCCAAGTAAAGCGCGCAGGTGCTTACATCAAATCGGGGCTGTAGGGCATGGATTTCAGTGCGTCGGATTAAGCGGTGACAATTGCGCGACATCACGCTTGCGTTCCGATTCTGCAATTTTCTCGAGCTGCTGGCACAGCAGCCACAAATCATCCCCCTGCCACGCGACACCTGCCCCGGCATACAGGCTTTGATTAAGGCGCTCGATCTGCAGCGTCATATCATCGCCCATCGAACGGCCAAGCTGCTGCAGGTTGTTAATTTCGCGCGGGGTCAGCAGTGCCCTGCCCCAGTCCAACAGCGCATGGCGCGCACTCACCCCATCATTCGCATCGCAGGCCTGGCGCAGTTTCCTGCGCGCCTCTCGCAACCCGGGGTGTTCAACCGCCGGCGCAGGCTGAACACCTGACCGCTGAGAC
>JARFPR010000154.1 GCA_029288195.1 Gammaproteobacteria bacterium
GCGCCTGTTGCATCGATTTGAGCGCTGTTGAAATCTGGCGACTGTTGCCGGCCGCCAGCGCTTTTTTGATTTGCGCGCGACTAAGGCTTGCCGAGTACATTCCGCGCGCGCGATCGACCAGGTTGTGCAGTTCATCGATCAATAACAGTTTTCGCCGCGGGTCTGTCCTGAAGTATCCCAACTGCACCAGTGGATCGAAAACATAGTTAAAGTCGCAGATAACGATATCGATCCAGGGCAGCATTTGCAGCGCCAGTTCGAAAGGGCACAGCCTGAACTCAGCAGCGGTTTGCTGGAGCTGGCTGACATCGAGTTTACGCTGTCGGAATAGTTTTTCCCGGGCCGCCGGCAAGCGCTCGAAAAAACCGAGGCAACGTTGGCAGCGGCCTTCGTCATCGATTTCATCCTCGTCGAAATTACAGGGACAGCTGCGCGCCTTGGCCTGGATCACCAGGTAGGAAACATCGGTTTTTATCAGCTCGACCGCTGCTACCGCCTGCTGCTGCCCGGAAACCTTGGCCGACAGGTATATGACCTGGTCGCACTGGTCTTCACCAATCGCCTTGATTGCGGGAAACAGGGTGCTGATGGTTTTGCCGGAGCCAGTTGGCGCTTCGACGATCAGGCGCTGTTGATTCTGGATTGCGCGATAGACCTCGGCGGCAAATCCGCGCTGCTGTTGGCGAAAGCTGGGGAATGGAAACTCGAGCGCCTGCGCCTGTTGGCGCGTGATTTCCCATTGTGCAGCCACCAGTTGGTACCAGCGCAGGTAGCGCTCCAGGGTCTGCTCGACAAAGTTGTCGAGTTCGGCACGCGATAAAATCTTCGTGTAACGCTGCTCCTTAAGCGAAAACAGGGTAACCAGGTTGAGGCAGAGGTTAATCTCGTCAAGTTCATGCTCACGCGCATAGCAGGCACCGTAGCATTTGAGCTGTGCCCAGTGCACCGCATCATCTTCATTACCTGCAACCTGCGAGTAGACTGTTTTGATTTCTTCGATTCGCGGCGGTGAATCGCGGGCAAACAAGAGATCGATTCTGCCACCGAGCTCGATATCGTGGTCATCGATCCGGGTAACAAGCTTTACTGAAACCTCGGAATCAGCTTCTGTCTGGTAACGCCGTTGTATTTTCTGATGAGTCTGCAACCCGTCCAGTGCCTTGATCCCGGGTCCGCCGTCGTAGCCAAGGTCACCGTCGCGACAGCAGAACTCGACCAGTTCGCGGATGCCGATTTTTATGGCGTCTGCCATGTCACCCGGGCCACGCAGTGCGGAATTCCGTGTTCGTCAAAATACTGCATCCAGCGCTGCTGGTTCTTTTGCAAACTGTCGCCCGGCCCCTTGACCTCGACCAGGCGGTAACCACCGCCTGGTGGAAAATGGACCAGGTCCGGGAAGCCGCTGCGATTGTTGACCAGGTCACCGAGGATGCGGCTGAATACGGCGCGCCAGTGGCCATAATCGATACGTTCGAGTGCGAGTTCGATGAGGTCCAGCTCGAGGTGCTGCCAGTTGACCAGTGGATTCATTAAGCCCTGTTTTTGCTGCCAACGAGCCGAGACTACTCGCCAGATGTCTTCATTGCTGTTGACCGATTCCCAGCTTTGCGTCATTAAGTCGTTACGCCTGGCACAGAAATCGTGCTCGTAGAAATCGGCGGGACGATACTGAAATGGATTGTAAAAAGCGCCGGGTAGCGGTGCAAACATTACCTCCCAGATCACCAGGCCGAGCACGCCGTTGAAAAGACTGTTCTCGACATAGTAGCAACTGTCGGCATCATCCTGCAGGTCGTAATATTCGGCCACTGCGATTTCAACCGAGTCCTGTTGTTCGAGTTCGAGGTCGATAATTTCGGGTTGATAAGGCTTATGCTGGCTTGCAACCTCGGCCGGCCGATCGAAACCATGGCGTTTTACCAGGCGATTGGCGAACAGGTTGGCAAACTGGATTTCTTCATCGTTGATGGGTTCTTCGATTATTTGTACGCACAGATCCAGTGCTTCCCGGTGTTGTCCCTGTTGATCATGGATGCGGGCGATCCTTTCGCGGCTCGGGGGCAACAGGCATTGACGGTATTGCTCAATGGCCGTCGGTAACTCATCAATGCGTTCCAGTTGCCGTGCGAGATGGTAACGCAGTCGTTCACTCTTGCGGTAAGCCGGTGAGGATGATTCGATATCGTGCGGAATTATCGCTATCAATTGGTTCAATACTGCCGGATCGGAAATATCGCTTAGCTCGAACAGGGTTTGCAGCTGGTACAGGAGCCAGTGTTGCTGGATTTCGAGCGTGCTGCGATAAGGTCGGTGCCCGGGGTCGATGTTATAGCTTTCGAATTGATAGAGGCCGAGGTCACGCAACACGAAATCTGTCATCGACTGGTTCAAATTGCCGAAGAAAAGCATCTGGCAGACCAGGTACTCGTCCCCGTGATGTATCCGCAACAGGCTATCGCTGTTGGTTAGCGCGGCAAAGAACTCCTCCTCATCACGTTCCAGTCACGCCTGTTCCAGCTCTGTTCGCCTCATTGTTTTCAGGTCCGGCGCGTCATCCAGCAACGCGCGTAATTCCGGCATCGTATAAAGGGATAACAGGGCAGGAGGATCTATTTCACCATTGACCTCCAGGAAACCCTGAGTGGCAAGTTCTTCGATCGCCGCGTCAAGCGATTTGATTTCGGGATAACTCAACTTGCTGGCTCGAAACCAGTCCGGGCCTCGATTGAGCAGGCGGATGCAAAGTTTTTTAGCGTCCATGCTTAACTCCGCAAAGCCCTGCAGGAACTCGAGCTGTTGCTCTTCGAGCAGGTCCGCATACACCCGGGTGACGTGCTCAAACAGGGTGAGCACATTGTCAAGGTAATAGGTTTCGGGTAAATCGGGTCGCATATGAGTATCGTATTCTACACAATTATATAACACTGTTGCATACAACAGTGTTATATATTATATTTGCCCGATGCAATCACTCACCAACATTCAACAGGCAGTTTACGACTATACCCGACAGGCGTTGAAACAGGGGCGGCCGTTTCCATCATTGCGTGATATTGCCAGCCATTTCGGCTTTCAACACACCACCGCGCGCTTCCATCTCAAGGCGCTGGAAAAAAAGGGTTTCATTCGGCAGCGTTCCCAGCGGGTTTCAGACTATATGCTGCCTGATGAAATGGATACGAAACCACAGGATTTCGACCTGGTCGCGAGAATCCCGGCCGGTGCGCCTTTACCTGTTTTCGATGAAACACGGGAATCGTTTTCGGTAACGCATGATTTTTTCGGCGGCGGCGATATTCTTGGCATTCGTGTTGTCGGCGACAGTATGTCGGGTGATTCGATTGCCGATGGTGATATCGCGATGATAAAACGGCAGCAGGAGGCTAATAAGGGCGATATTCTTGCGTTGCGCATTGAAGATGAAATCACGCTGAAGCGCATCAGGCTGGAGGATGACAAGGCCCAGTTACTGCCTTCAAATCCTGAGCACTCGATTCGCGTGGTACCCGCCCGTCAGCTGGAGATACTCGGCAAGCTGGTTGGCATTATTCGCAAGGTTTGAGCACGCGATAATTCCATGGCCTCACTCCCTGCACATATTACCGACGCCTCGTTACAGCAGCAGCTGCAATCGGCGCGCTCGCTTAAGAATGATCTTTCTCATCAGTCGCAGGAATTGCAGTCGGGTATCGATGCCCTCGATGAGTGCTTCGCCAACGTCAAGCCGGGTGATCTGATCGAATGGGGTATCCCGCCTGGCATGAATGGTCGTTTGATTCCATTGCAGTTACTCAAACAGCAGATCCCCTTGAGTGTCTGGATCTATCACCATCATGGACTCGGCGTATTTGCATCCAGCTGGATCAGTCACGGGGTTGACCTGCAGCGGCTTTTTTTTATTTGCTCCGCAAATCCGGTCAGGGAATT
>JARFPR010000155.1 GCA_029288195.1 Gammaproteobacteria bacterium
AACGAATCGCGCCGCTACCACGGCATCGGCCTGTCGGGCCCGAGTGCGCGCGAACTGCTGTCCCGCGTCACGCGCGACGACGTTTCCGGCGATGCGCTCAAGTTCCGCGATATCAGGAGAACCTTCGTTGGCACCGTACCGGCGATCCTCACCCGGCTGTCGTTCTCCGGCGAACTCGGCTACGAAATCTACGTCGAGCCGGAATATCAATTGAAACTCTACGAAGAAATCCTCGCCAACAGCGAAGGGCTAGGGCTCACCCACTACGGCCTGCGCGCATTGATGAGCCTGCGCCTGGAAAAGAACTGGGGCGCGTGGACCCTCGAATTCCGTCCGGATTTCACTGCGGCGCAATCGGGCCTCGACATGTTCATCAACTGGGACAAGGACTTCATCGGTAAGGAGGCCGCACAAAAAGAGCGCGACTCCGGCCCTACGATCAAGCTGGTGACGATGACCATCGACACCGACAACATCGACGTCACCCTGGACGAGGCCATCCTCAAGGACGGTGAATGCGTCGGCTACGTGACCTCGGGCGGCTATGCGCATCACGTGCAGCAATCTATGGCGCTGGGCTACGTGCCGGCGGAGCTGGCGGCTGACGGTACCGAACTCGAGGTCGAGATCAACGGTGAAATGTACCCGGCACGGGTCGTCGCCCAACCGCTATACGACCCCTCCGGCGAAAAGATGCGCGCCTAGATCCTTTCACGACCTTGCGAGACCCCGGCCCGGGGTCGCAACGGCGCGCGAGCTAGGCGGTAAGCAAGCAGCGGGAAGGGAACGGGAAATACGGTGGCAGTTTACCTGGTTCAGAGATAGGTAATCTGTCACCATACTTACCAACAGGTATACTGCTATCGAACCACCGGTTTCTGCTCGATCAAATGCTGCCGAGCATTTGTTCGATCGCGGCCACCTCGTCCTGCGACTCATTAAGAAACTCGAGGCTGTCCTGCGGGCTGAAATCGGTCAGTTTCAGTTTGAAAAATGCGGGCATTTTGGACAGTAGCGGTAACTGATTTGCGTGTTCCGTTCCGAGGTAGCTGTGGTAGCGGGCTACCAGGACCAGATCGCAAAGGTCGGTGCTGACGGAATCGTTACGGAACCAGCTGCGGGATTCTTCTCCGACCGTTACCAGCTCGTCTCCCAGATTCCATTTTTGCAGTAACAAACTATTGATTTGAGGACGCAATGCCTTGACGGTCTGATCGAGCGCATCCTCGTCGTCATACTGGTCACTGTGTTCCTGGGCATAATCCAGGATTGCAATGACGCCCAGGTCACTCAATAGCCCGGCCATTTGCGCGGCATCGGGGTCGAAAATGCCGGATTTCGCCGCGAGCACACGGCTGAACGCGGCCACCCGGCGGCTATTTTTCCACAGTTGCCGCATCCGTTTTTTCATGCCGACGGATCTTTCCTGGAACAGCCGCGTGGTGGCGATGATAATGATATGGCTCTGAACCGCCTTCATGCCCAGACGAACCATGGCCTGGCGCAGGGATTCTACCGGCGAGCTGCCCTGATACAGCGGACTGTTGGCGTGTTTTAACAGATAGGCCGTGACGACAGGATCCGACTGGATCAAGTCGTGAATCCTGTCGATTTCGTAATCTTCCCTGGCAAATTCCTGTTGCACCTTGACGACGATATCCGGCAGGGTCGGCAAGCTGATGTTTTCATTCAAAATGTCCTGAAACAACTCGTTGGTCAATTGATTCGCGGTTTCACCCTGATCGATATATTGCAGTTCTATGTCGGGATTCTCTTCCTCCAGCGCCTTCGACAGCTCGGCCAATTTTTCGTCGCTGATCTCCAGGTAATGCACCCCACTCATGGCATCGACGTCGTACAGGCTGGGCCGAAGCTGGGCGATCGGCTGCAGCCAGCCGTTGTCGATGTTTTTTACCGGCTTGGTAACCCCATCCACTGCCCGACTAATGGCATCGCCCGACAATATGTAAAGGCTGTAGCTGCCCGTGTCGCCAGCCGCAATAATATGATCACCCGGATCGGCGAGGTTGATTGTCAGCGATTGAGCGAGATCGTTTAATTGCGCGTCGCTGAATAATTCCAGGCTGCGGATTGTTTTGAGCGTCGCTAGATCAGGATTGCCGGCATTACTTTGCATAGCACCAGAGTATAGGCAATAAAAATCATACCGAAGGCCCGATTTAGGAGCGATATATGTCAAAAAAAGAATCGGTTGGAGTATTCGGCGTGGTTTGTTGGGGTGCCGTTATACGACCCTGACGGCGAACGTATTCGCGGTTAGCTGAATCCCGCCAAAAAGCGGCGTCTCCGCGAGGTGATCCGCATTTGGCGGGACAGTCCGCGTGATGCCGCTGCAACCCGGGCAAACCGATATTTCATCATCACAGCATAATCCGGATTGGCCTGCTTCACTGTGACCCGTAATCGGAAAACTCGGCAACCAGGAAGTCGAAAACCCGCCTGATGCGGCGGTTCGTTCGCAGTTCGCCGTGGGTGACGATCCAGAGATCCATCTCGATGGGTGCGAGGCCGGGAACGGCAATGCGCTTGACCAGGGGCTCGTTGTCGCCAATTTCCTCTACTGTGGCAGTAATAGCCACACCCTGTTTCACCAGTTCCCACTGCACGATGTGACTATTGGTGATCACCGGAAAATTCTGCTGGGTCAGGTTGAAACCCTGGGAATTAAGCAGCGACAGTAGCCGCCCCGGTTTTTCGGTATCAAGGTAATTGGCCTGGTTCAATTCCGCGATGGATTGCGGGTTACCCAGTTGCCGCAGGTAGCTTTTCGCCGCGTAGAGATGGCCACGAACACGGCAGAGTTTTTTCGTGATCAGTTCGGGTTGCGTGGGGCGGAAACTGCGAAGGGCAATGTCGGCTTCTCTGCGATTGAGATCGCGTTCCTCGTTGGTGGAATTTATTTCGAGCTCGATGCCGGGTTCAATCTCGCGCAAGGTTTTGATCATGGATGGCAGCACGAACGTGGAAAGGAGCTCGGAAGCGGTGATGCAAACATCGCCCTCGATAAGCTCTGACTTGCCCGAGGCCGATAAAGAAAACCGGTTGGCCGCATCGCCCATCCGGCGCACGTGCTCGAGCAGCTTGATGCCATTGGGCGTGAGCTCCAGGCCCCGCCCCCGGCGAGTAAAGAGATCGAGGCCGATCTCTTTTTCCAGTGCCGCGACCTGGCGTCCCAGCGTGGGCTGCGTCATTCCCAGTGACCGGGCCGCGGCAGCTAGCGAGCCTTCTTCGGCCGTTACCAGAAACGCCCTGGCACGATTCCAGTCGAATTTTACCGATCTCCAATCCATACATATATGTATATCTGTAGTGCAGTTTACATTCTATTGCTTTTATTTATGTATTGATAGGATGCGCACCCAGAAATCACATTAACAGGATTATTGCAGATGAAATTACGAGCCCTGATGTTGATAGCAGCAGCACTTTCGCTCGGCGCTTGTGCCAATCTGATTCAAACCGCGTCTGTTTCGGA
>JARFPR010000229.1 GCA_029288195.1 Gammaproteobacteria bacterium
CACCAGTTTACTGATCCGCAGCTGATCACTGACCGTGTCTCCGGCGGAAAGAAAACTATCGTTGATTCCCTGGACCCGTTGTTCGTACTCGATGTCGCTGTGATTCAATGCCAGCAAATAACTACCCAGCGGAAAAGAGTAAGTCAGTTCACGACTGCGATTGCTTTGCAGGGCCTGAAATACCTCGCCACTGTTATAGCGGAATTCAACGATATCATTGATGTCCAGAGGATTATCCAGAATCGCCTGAAAGCTGAGCTGGGGATCGAGATCAGTGCGGGCATTTACCCCGAGTTCAGTATGAAACGGATTCGTCTCTACTGTTTTGATGGCGACGATACTGCCACCCTGTTTTGTCCCCGGCCTGATTTCAAAATTGGCGCTAACCGACCTGGCTCGCTCGATCGCTTCAAGCGAAGTCTCGAGTTGACGCAGGTTCAAAATCTCATCATTGAACATGAAGGCAGTTGCTATTTTGCCATTGGTAGTGCCACTATCGGCATCGATAATAGCTTCAATGGTGCCAACCAGAATTTGAATTTCGATCTGACCGTCGCTGATATCCTGCTCGAGTAAATAGGGCCTGCTGGTAACATAGCCTCGAGCGATGAGGTCATTTGAAATTTCGGACAGAATGCTTCGAATTAAGTCGCTATCGATACAACGGCCCAGGAAAGGCCGCGCGAGCATTGCCAGGCCGGATTCGTCGGACAGTTCGGCAGCCACGATATCAACCTGGCTCAATGCAGTGCACTCGGTTACGCTCGCAGCCTGAGCCGCGGTCTGCAGCAACAGGCTTAGGCCGAGTGCCCTAAAACCAGATCGAAGCGAATAATCGCGTAACCGTGGCATCAAAACTGTAAAGCGGTTCTCCCCCGACCGGGCCTGATGCAGTCAGGTCACGAAAATCATCGTAGTCAAAATCGATCCAGTCCATCTGCAGGTTCAGGCTGCCACGCTCTATCTGAGACCAGGACCTGCCAAATTCATAACTAGCGCCGAAACCGAGAGTGGTGCTGGTAAAGGTACTTAATTCCTTGTCACGTGCGAGGTAATTCTGTGCGTTTACGGATGGAAACAAATCACTATAAAATTCAGCCTTGGTTTGATCGTGAAAACGAAAACTGGCCTCAAATATCCATTCATCCTGGTAGGGTAAGGTATAACCCACTTCGTAGGTTGTCGCATCTATATCCCAGGTATCTTCAAACACCCTGATCCCGGCATATATCGCGGCGCGTTGCTGCAGGAAATAATTGACGCGCAGCGCCATCGCGGTGCTGGTACGGGTTTCTGGATAGACCTCCTGCTGAAAACTGAAGCCGGTGCATGCAGGATCATTGCAATATCTAACTGAACGGTAAGGATTATTGAGATAACCGTCGTCGGTTATGGTTTCGAAGGTAAATGCCATTACCATGTTCTTGGTTAAAACCTGGGAAACTCCGAGTCGGTAACTGCGCACCTTGGTATCCTCTTGGAAGTCCTCGCTACCATCAAGATTTAATCCGACCGTATTGTCGCCAATCGCAAAGCTCATACTGACCGTGGTCAGATCACCAAACATGTCTTGCGAAATCCCGAGACTGAGGGTATTTGCGTCGAAATCATTTTCATCGCTGACCGTGTATGCAGCACTCATCGTCGTTTTCTGGCGCAAAAAGTCGACGCTGATAGAGTTCTCGGTACGTTCCTCTGTATACTCGCTGGCACCACTGACCTCGACATCAATTGACGCACTGGTCACATTATCGACGTAATGATTCAATCCTACCGAAACGCTGTCACCCAGGTTCTTGCGCACCAGAAAAGAAGGTCCGTCGATGGTAACGCCGCCACCGTCATATTTATGGTAAAGCAGGTCAAACCTTTCCTCAGGCAAAACCGCGGCCTGCAATTCCAGGGTTGCAAACAGCAGTAACAGAACCGGAAAAAACCGCCAGATAGTAAACTTCATTCGGAAATCATCGTGGTAAGCAGTAGTCGCTATTCCGACAACAGGATCTAGTTGCAGCCGCAACCACCACCGGTCGCAATCCCCGCACCCCTGGCACCTTCACGCGAATCGTAAACGTGGTGAATGTAACTTGCCGAAACCGGGTCACGGTTGAAGCTCATAATCGGATCTGCGAGGTTGGCACGCTCATAGGGCTTGACCCAGGGTTCGATCGCACAACCACCCAGTGTTACCGTGCAAATGAATAGTAAAAATGCCAGTTCTTGCTTCATCGTGTTACTCGCGCACCAGTTTTTTCACCATCTTGCGATACTTCTCTTCATCACCGGGCTTGTAACCCTTGTGCAGAAATCGCATGTTACCGTCACGATCCACGACCACCGTGGTCGGCATCGCGATAACATTATATTTTTTGCTGACCTGGTTTTTATTGTCGAGTACAACCGGAAAATCAACCGGGAAGTTCTTGAGAAAACTCCTGGCGTTCCTGGCGTCCTCTTCGACGTTCACCCCGAGGACTGTAAAACCAAGCGGCTCATACTTCTTGTGCAGGTCGTTCAACAGGGGCATTTCCTCTCGACAAGGACCGCACCACGAAGCCCAGAAGTTAATCAAAACAACGTTACCTGTCATTTCGCTAAGCTTCAGATTTTCGCCACCCAGGGACTTCAAGGTGAAATTTGGCGCCTGACCCTTAAGGGAAGCGGCATCGGCATGGGTCGCAACCGCGAATGATAAAAAACATGCCAGCAGCAAGCTGAGGCGGTTTCCCGAAAAAAGGCTACTCATATTCATTCTCCCTAGAAAAAAAAGTTTAATGCTACCGTCAATTCAATATTGTGAGTCGTTTCCTCGCTACCGAAGAGATCCTGCTCAAATATCAAATCTCGCATCTCGATGTCCAGGCTGAATCCGTCAGCAAACAAGGTGCGATGCCCGACTGCATAAGCGATGGTGAACCGATCATCTCCTGCAAATTCGGTGTTACCAATCCCAGCCGTCAAATAAAGCACTGTATTAAAGGTAGTTGAATCAGTTAAAAATGCCTCTCCCGGAAACAGGTTGAATCCAAGGCTAACAAGGTAATACTGAATTTCGCGCTCATCGTCTGACAGTAATGGCGCGCCACCACTGAGTATTTCGAAACTGGTTTCCCCGGAATCGCCAAGACCATAGGATGCCTGCACGAAAAAATCCTCGGATACGTTGTATCCAAGCTTGATGCCCGTCACGATGTCGGTATCAAAATCTTCTATTGCCAGGTAGCCGATGTAAGCGGCGATTTCGAAATCATCCGAATCGATCAGCGATTCGTCGAATTCGACGCGTTCGATCTGAGGCTCAATTAGATTGGTCTCATCTTCCTCATCACTTTGCGCAGCAACCTGTGCTGCTGGCAGCATAGCGATCACCCAGGCACTCGCTAGAAAAATACTGCGAATCCGAATTTCCACTCTCTTATTACCTCGCTGTTGTCACTGGTGCCGGACGAAAAAATAACGTACTCGTTTGCCTCGACTCGAAACAGAAAACTGCGGCTGATATAGCGCTGCAAACCTAGTCCGACCTGCGCAAAATTATTTTCTTCCTTGTTTGCCGAAATCAGTATCACACTTGGATCGACCTTTATTTCACCTAACCCAAGCGTCAGGTAAGGCGAATATTTCAAGTCCGGGAAAGGCTGCATAAGCATGTTTCCCTTGTAATAAGTGGCACTTGACCTGTCACCTACCGACTTACCAAAATGAAACTCAGCGGTCAGGTTCTCGGTTAAAGAATAGCCTGTAAACAAGGTAAATACCGGAGTCGATTCAAACTCACCACCGGTGAACCCAATGTTCCAATTACGCTGCGAGAAATCCTCAAGGCCCATTTCGATAAGCTTGAACTTCTCTCCGGTGGGCAACAGGGTTTCTCGCATTTGATCCCGGCTCGCCCAACCGCTCTTGCCGTCACTGGTTTCGATTCTGAACCAATCGGTTTTTCGTCTTATGACACTGACCTCGGTGCCGCGATCAACAACATAAAAAATCGGATAGCCAGCGCCCGGTCCGGTATGAAGCTCGATAAAAGGGTCGGCAATTTTAACCCTATAGAAGACTTTGCCTTCCGCGTCAGTGCCGAGTTCAGGAGCGTATGCAGCCTCTGCCGCTTGCTTCGAAGGAACAACTTCCGCTGCGGAGGGAATTGCTTCCTCCGTCATGGTTTCTTCCTCCACCGATTGCGATTGCGACGGTTTGGAAGCTGCCATGAGCAAAAGGAACAGACTGGGCAAAAGTATCCCCTTGAGACGTTTCAACTATTTTTTCCCGTGTTATTACAGCCACTAGTTTAGTTTTGTGGCGCCGTCGGGTCGAAAGGGTCATTAAAGTTCTGGGCGCCTAAGTCTAACCACTCTGAGATTAGCTTTAATTCCGCGCCTGTCAACATAGTCGTATGATCGACACTGCCCACGGGTAATATTGGACTGCGCCCGGCAGCATCCAGCTCGGTTCCGGTCATCTTTTCAATAAAGAAACTGCTGCGGGCACCGGCCGAAGTCATGATTGGAGCGATCGCCGCTGCCGGGTCGGGAATCGTACCGCCGTTGCCATCCGGCACCGTAAACTGCTCAAGCATGCCCCCCCCATTAATGAACTGGCCCTGCCTGGTGTTAAACATTTGTACATAGGAGCGGAAGCGATTGTTCTGAATCTGGGCTGGATCAGTGGTCAAATCGAGTTGCCCATAGGGCAAGCGGGTTCCATTGACAGTGGTGTGACAGCTTATACAGGTATCATCACCTACCCCATCGGCCACCGCCACAGACACCAGTGGCGTGTTGGTCGGGTCGGTATTTAGCGGATTGGCCGGATCCATCGGCGTAATGGCATCAACAGCACCGCGATCAAGCTGGAATATCGCATGAATATGGGGCGGATAATTGATCGTTACACGGCAATTGTACAGCCAGTTGGGAGCGCAAAAGGTATTGGTCGGCCTCGGCATACCGGCATTCAGATCGGCATAAAGATAGTCGATATCCGGGTCTGGAACGCTTATCCCTGGATCAGTCCAGTTATCGCGAAATATCAAGTCAGCACTGAGTTTCGGTTGATTGGCAGCCGCCAGGCTATCGAAGCGCACCTCCGCCATGGTTTGCCCGGGAGTACCCATGTAAGGACTGGCCGGCATCGAACCTGGAACCAGGGTGTTGTCGAATATCCCACTCGCCGGCAGGCCGCTATTGATCGATGGCGCCTCGCCATCGCTACGCGCATGAACTTCGGGCGGGCTGCCGCCATTGTTAACGTCGTGACAACCGACGCAGGTCAGCATATCTCCAGGTTGCACCTGGAACCAGTTCTCGTGCGACGGACCTATCCGGCGACCTTCCCCATCGAGTACCTCGACTGCCAACGGGACATAGGCGGGAACCTTGACCTTGACCGAACCGTCGGGTTCGACCGGCGCATAGCCGACGATCTCACGCATACCCCGATTACGCTGTGGCCCGAAGGCTTCATTTTCGAGGTCTGGCGGATTAACGAGTGTCGGGTCATCGGGATCGGGAATACCGACCGACCTGATGAATCGCACGAAACGCGCGGGACGATCGGCTGCGGCGGAATTCATCGGATCGGCAAAATCCTGTACCGAGGTTATGCCGAGGCCCACCGGCGCGCACTCGGTAAAGAAACAACCGTTAAATGCAGGGTCGCTCATATCATAAACGCTTTTGATATTGACCACGCCAACGACTTCGGACTCCCAGCCAGCATCAAGCTCGCCGAGCAGACTCTTGTCGAAGATAACCGGCGCCCGGGTTCTGTTCTCGAGCGCAATGACGTCAGTAATGACTCTACCTGCTTCCGCCAGCACGATGGGTTTCTGGGAATCGACGTCCATATCGTAAATCCAGATCGAGTAGGCGGGAGAGACTTCCACGGCTGCCGGATCATTCACATATTCATCAATACAAGGCCTGATTACACCATTGACGTCCACCTGGCAGGTGGATTTGCTGACCAGCACGCGATTCGACCCATCCCATAACGGGAAGGCCGTAGCGTAACGGCCGTTGGCCGAGATCGAGCCATCGTTGGCAACGTTGGAGATCGTGGCGTCACGCTGTGCCGGACCGGGCATATTCCCCAGCGACCAGAGCGCCTTGTTTATATCCACAAAGCGGTCAACACTGATAATTTCAATATTGCCGCCGTCGAAGGTTCCGTCAAACGGTTTGGTGATTACCATCAAGTCGCCGTTTTGCATTTCGCGTAAATTGGTAAAGTGGATTTCTGCGCCACCAGTACCGGTATTGTGACTTTGCGAACCATATAGAATTTGCATATCGCTACCGTCCGGATTGACGGTGTACAAATTCATTTCGTCATTGCCCCCGGCATTATCCCAACGGCTGAATACAATTTTTCCACCTTTGAAACCAGTGAATACCTGCGGGTAAAGATCGTGGCTCTGGTTGAAGGAAATCTGGCGGATGTTGGTACCGTCGGCATCCATGACGTGCAGCACCAGGGCCTGAACACCCTCGTCTTCGTCGAGTGCGGAAAATCTCGGCTTGCCTTCGTTGATCAGCATTTCACGTGACTGACGCTGGCGATTCGAGGAAAACACTATACGGCCATCGGGCAGGTAGCCGGGGAACAGGTCATCACCCTCCTCGGCAATCAGTGCGGTGGAGATAACCCGTCGAAGTTGACTATCGGTTAAATCATATTCGTAAACATTCCAGCTGGGGAATGGTGGATTATTCGGATCAGGGTCGAACAGGCGCAGCGAAAACACGATCTTGGTGCCATCGTGGCTGGCGTTCAAGCCCTTGACGTCGCCGATACCGTTGGTAACGGAGCTTGTGATATTAATCTCGTTGTCGCTGGTGCGCAGATAGACATCGCCACCGGAACTGAACAGCCTCGGCTCGCGCACATCGGCCTGTATCTCGTTATCCATGTCGTCGACCGGGATCGGCCGATTGACGTAGGCAATCGGTATTTCGACGATGCCGGGATCGATCCCACCGCCTGAATCAGACCCGGGATCGCAGGCACTCAGGGCGACAACTGCAGCGCACAGTACCACCAGTCCAAGCCAGTGAAACCGGGTTTCAATCCACTGTCCTGGCCTTGTTAATATGCGTGAGTATGAGGCTGTCGTATGTTTCATCATTTCCTTAAGTCGGTACAGGGCGGAGCGCCCTATGTCATTGTTTATAGTGTATCTTCGATTTTATATAACCCGCTTTCGAATTCTGACCAAATGTGCTTTTTTCCTTACGGACGGTATACGTGAGAGCGAGCCAGTCTCGTAAACTAGGGTATTGCGATTAATACGCAGGTTGCATTTACGAGGTAATCGTGTTTGAGCTTAACAGCAATAACAAAATGGTCAGCTGAAATTGACCTTTTTGTGACTTAATTAACGCTGTTTATCCATTTCACGTTAACCCACTGTGCTAGATTTAAACCCCGGGCACTAAGCCCGCGCAACAGCGATTGAACAGGAGTTAGAAGGGGATACTGATGGGAAAAATTAATAAAATATCGCTGCCGCTGTTAATCATGGTGGCACTGACAAGCCAGGCAGTCTGGGCTGGCTCGACCGAGCGCGCCATGGCCAAGCGAATACACGACCGGCTCACGGGTGTTACTGCAACCAATGCGGCGATCGACGATATGGAGCGCACTCTGGACTGCACTCTGCCAGCACTCCCCGGTTACCCCTGCGACCCAGGTGGAAAGAATGCGGCACTGTACGCGATCGATACCGCAGTTAACCCGAACGCGCGCTCCTTCTACAACGTTACCTTGAAAAACTATGTCGCCCCCTGGACCAACGAAGAGCAGACCGTGTTCACGCCGCTAAACGACTACACCGCGACCGCAATCGGCCTAATCCGTGACGGACTGGATTTCCGCCGTATCCTGTATGACGATATCTTGTATGTCGGCAACAACACCCCGGCTTACAGCAACTCCAATAACGATCATTACGAGGCACTGGAAGCGCTGAATCCAGCGACCACCGGCGATCTATCCAACCCGGCCATCTTGCAACAGACCACGCAGACATCGGTTCGGCCAGGCGTCCCGGCCGCTGGGATTATGACCAGCCGCGCCGGCGCCATGGCGTTTTACTACGCTGGCACTAACCGTGCGATGTTCCGCTTTACGCTGATGAATCACCTGTGCACCGATCTCGAGCCGCTCAAGGATGTCTCGCGCTCCTCCGGCAAGGTTCGCCGCGATGTATCGCGCAGCCCGGGCGGCGATAGTCGTCTCTACCTGAACGGTTGCGTCGGTTGCCACGCCGGCATGGACGGCATGGCGGGCGCTTTCGCCTATTACGAATGGGACGATGCCGCAGGCCGTATGCTGTACCAGGACACTGGCAGCCCACTGTACGATCCCGGCACCGGCGTATCGCTCAAGCACAACATCAACGCGAATAACTTCGAATACGGTCACATCACCACCGATGACAGCTGGATCAACTACTGGCGCAACGGCCCCAACTCGAAGCTCGGACTCCGACCCGCTGATGACGGCCCGGGTGCTACTGGCTGGGGACCGCTGACAAACCCCGATTCGAAGGGCAATGAAACCGGTAACGGGGCGAGATCTCTCGGCATCGAATTGTCCAATAGTAAAGCCTTCGCCCAGTGCCAGGTAGATAAAGCTTTCAAGTCGATCTGCCTGCGCGATCCTAATATTTTCGCCGGCGACCGCAGCGCGCGCGACGGATTTGTTTCCAACTTTATTGGCAGCGGCTACAACATGCGCGAAGTCTTCACCGACGTTGCCGCATACTGCAAAGGGAGTTGAACATGTTAAAAAATCGCCCTTTTACTAAACTCTTATCGGTACTTGCCTTTGCCGTAGTCCTGTCCGCTTGCGATAGCGGCGGCGTCGGCACCAGTTCTAATCCAGACCTGGGCACCGCCAATAACGGATTCGTCTACACTGGTGTGGCAGCACGCGACATCGCTGTCAGTAATTTCCAGTACTACCTGTGGCGGAACGTGACCGACATAACCCGCTGCGGCGGCTGTCACAACTCGGAAGCCAGTTCGCCTGTTACCCCGTTATTCTTCGATACCTCCAACGTTAACGTGGCTTACGATGCGACAGTAGCTAGAGATCCGTCTCTATTACCCGCGAATCTGCCGACAACGAATCCGTTAAACACGGCATTTGTCGACAAGCTCAACAATGGCCACTTTTGCTGGGAGACCAATCCCACGATCTGTGCCACGCTCATAGCTGGCTGGATCGATGACTGGAAAAATGCAGCCAATGGCGGTGCTGTTGCGCGCCAGATCAACCTGATCGCTCCGGCCAATATCAGGGACCCGGGCGACTCCAAGTCGTTTCCAGCCTCCGCGACCACTGTCGGCACCAACGGCACCAGTTTTGCGAATACCGTGTATCCGCTGGTGGAAGGCACGAATCCGGTAATTAACCTCAATAACTGCCAGAACTGCCACACCGAAGGACCGGGTTTGTCGCAAGCGCCGTTTTTTGCTCACATCGACGTTGATGTGGCCTACGAGGCCGCCAAGTCTAAAATGGACATAGATACGCCGGCTAACTCGCGACTGGCCTTGCGCCTGTTCGAGCAGCATAACTGCTGGAGTACCTGCGGCCCCGACGAAGCGTTGATGGTGCAGAGGATCACGGATTTTGCCAATGGCATTGCGGTTTCGGCGATCGACCCCACCCTGGTCACCAGTAAGGCACTGACCCTCGGCGAAGGTATTATTGCCTCGGGTGGTAATCGCGCTGAATCCAATCAATTCGCCATCTGGGAATTCAAAACCGGCTCTGGCCTGACCGCGTACGACACCAGCGGTGTCGGCGCCTCGATCAACCTGTCGTTGATCGGCAGCGTCAACTGGGTTGGCGGCTATGGCCTCGAATTCACCGGCGGACGGGCACAGGCCGATACTGTCAGCAGCGATAAAATTTATACCTATCTGCAGGATACCCGTGAATATGCCATCGAGGCCTGGGTTATCCCGGCCAACGTCACCCAGGAAGACGCCAATATCGTCAGTTATTCTGGTGGTGACCTCGCGCGCAATTTCACGCTGGGCCAGGATATGTACAGCTACGAATCATTCAACCGGGTTGACTCGGTTATCCCCGATGCGAACGGCGAACCCGTTATGTCCACCGGGGAAGACGACGAAGAGTTGGCGCAGGCCAGCCTGCAGCATGTCGTGATCAACTATGACCCCCTGGATCGCCTTGGCAATGGTGCGCGCCGCAGCATTTACGTCAACGGCCAGCTGGTCAATAACCTGACTGATGACGCGACGGGATTAAGCATCGCAAACGTTTGGGACGATACCTTCGCCTTCATCCTCGGCAATGAAATTTCAGGTAACCGCCCTTGGATGGGACAGGTCAAGATGGTCGCGTTGCACAGCCAACCGTTGACCGAAGCGGATATTCTGCAGAACTTCGACCTCGGCGTCGGGCAGAAATTCCTGCTGCTATTCTATGTCGGCCATCATCTGGGTGAAACCGGTAATCCCAACAGCTTTATCATATTCGAGGTAGCCCAGTTCGACAGCTACAGTTACCTGTTCAACAAGCCCACGTTTGTCACCCTCGATGGCAGTGCTCCGAGCACAGACATAAGCATCAAGGGTCTCCGTATCGGTATCAACGGCAAGGAAGCTCTCGCAGGCCAGTCTTTTTCAAACCTCGACACCAGCGTCGTCGCCGCCACCTACGACCCGGCTACCGGCCAGGAGCTGTCCCCCAAGGGTACTATTATTGCACTCGAAAAAGGTCCCGATAGCGACGAGTTCTTCCTCACCTTCGAGGATTTCAACGGCTTCACCAAGGTCTTTAGCGACATCGTTCCGACGGTAGCTGGCGACCCGGGTGACCCGGCTAACCCGGTCGAGTCCGATATCGGCATGCGTACCTTCGAAGAAATCAACGCCACCATCGCCGAAATCACCGGCGTGCCGGTCACCAACGCGGCGGTCGATTCGGTTTACGACGACTATATCCAGCAGTTGCCGACTGGAGAGGCGATTGAAGCCTTCCTGCCCTCGCACCAGATGGCGATCGCGCAACTCGCGCTGACTTCCTGTAGCGAACTGGTTGACAACAACCCGGGCTATTTCGACCTGGTCAACTTCAGCTTTGGCGATACCGCGCAAAACGCGTTTGTCACACAGGCGCAGCGCGATGCGATTATCAATCCGCTGTTGACCGCGGCGATGAACGTCGATCAGGTTACGCCCGCAAATAATCTGAATACACAACCGGCGGAATCGGAAATCGCTGATTTACTGAGCGCACCAGGAGTGTTGTCACAAGACCTCGACCCCGCGCTGTCGGGCGATGCTTACAGCAGCCTGATTACAGAAATGCTCTCGGACGGCGTTAACACTACCGCTCGAACTGCTCAAATCGTTAAAGCTGTCTGCGCCGTCGCCACCGGTGGCGCGGTAATGCTCGTACAATAGGATTCAATATCATGGCCAGATTTAAAAAGAACCAGTACGTACCACCCCAGGCACCGTTGTTGTATGAAGACCACGGACGTCCTGTCACCCGCCGGCAGTTTATCCGCCAGGGCCTGATGACCGGCTCGGCCAGCGTGCTTTCGGCCGGTGCCTTCAGTATGTTCGCGAATCCGAACCTGGCGCGTGCGGCGGTCGCACCCGACCTTGACGCCCTCGCCACCGATATCGGCTGCATCCTGGGCGGTGTCGGCGCCGGTCAAAGCGTACCCTTTATCAGCTTTGATCTTGCCGGAGGGGCTAATTTTGCCGGCTCCAACGTGCTGGTCGGGCAAGGTGGGGGCCAGATGGATCTGTTATCCACGGCTGGTTACAGCAAACTCGGTCTACCCGGCGATATGCTACCCGGACAGGATGATACCGGGGTGACGCTGCTTAATGCTAGTAACGGCGACTTTACCAATAGTGACTTGAACCTGATGTTCCACGCGGACAGCCCGATGCTTCTTGGCATTCTCGAAAAAGCCAGCGCTGCGATCGGCAACATCGATGGCGCCGTGATTCCGGCCCGCTCGGACAACGACACCGGTAACAATCCACATAATCCGCTCTACCCGCTGGCAATGGCTGGTGCGCGCGGCAGCGTGGTCGACCTGATCGGTTCACGCAGCAGCGTCTCGGGCGGCAATTCGATGGCACCGGCAATGTACATCGACCCCAATTTCCAACCCACCAAGGTAGACCGCCCCAGCGATGTCACCGGACTGGTGGATGTCGGGGATCTAACTACGATACTGGGACCGGATGATGTCACCGCGGTGATGGAATCTATCACCCGGATAACCCACAAGAAACTCCAGCTGGGTACGATCGACACCGGACTGACCAACGACGACGTGGTCAAGGACCTGGTGCGCTGCGGCTACCTCAAGGCGTCCGACATCGCCGACCGCTTTGCCGGCGTCGAAGTCGATCCGACACTCGATATCAACATTGCTGGTCCGATCTTTTCGGCAGCCGAACTGGCCAACGATGGCGAGTTCAGAAAAACCGCTTCGGTCATGAAAATGGTCATGAACGGTTATGCTGCTGGTGGCTGTATCACCATGGGCGGATACGATTATCACACCGGCGATCGAATCGTCGGCGAAAACCGCGATCTGCGGGCCGGGCGCTGCATCGGTGCATGTCTCGAATATGCGCGCCTGCTGGCGTCCCCGCTGATGATTTACGTGTTCAGCGATGGCTCCGTGGCGAGCAACGGCCGGCTCGACGATAGCGCAGCGCCAGGCGGCGGTACCGACGGCAACGGCAATGTCACGGTCGGCGGCGGCGGCAAAGGCGAATGGACCGGCGATAATTCTTCGACCGCCTGTTCATTTTTCCTCGTGTTTGATCCGACAGCCGCACCTACGCTGGTCGGCACACGCCAGATCGGACGTATGACTGCAGGCGCTTCCGTGGTCACCTCGGCCACGCCCGCGGCGAATAACGTCAACCTGCTGGTCAACATGGTCATGCTTAACTACATGGCATTGAACGGACAGGTGTCGCCCGGAAACACAACCGCCTTCACCAATATATTCCCGAATCACGGCCTGGGTAACCAGGCAAACCTGAACAGCTTTATTTCATTTGGTTCTTTGGTATAAGCTACCTGTTTAGGTACGCCCCATGTCGGATTATCTGGCAGGCAAATCTATTGGTTTGCCTAAGCGGGTTTTAGCCCCGTTCGTCTTCCTGGCTCTGCAGCTGTTCAGCCAGGCACCCGCGCTCGCGGACTGGCAACAACAGCAGCGCGACCTCATGGGCACCCGGATCTCGGTCGAGCTCTGGCATGAAGAAACCAACCTTGCGAATGAATGCAGCGAGCGGGTTTTCGCCGAGATGAGGCGTATCGAGGCGCTGATGAGCTCGTATAAGGAAGATAGCGAGCTCACCTATATCAATAATAACGCTACCACCCGCGCCGTTGAAATCAGCGATGAAATGATGCATCTCATCAGGAAATCGATCCATTTTTCGGAAATTTCACGGGGTGCATTCGATATCACCTATGCCAGCATCGGCTATGCCTACGACTATCGCAAACGTCAGCAGCCTGACGATGCATCTATCTCGGAGAAACTGCCAGCTATCGACTATCATCATATTATGATTTCGGGCAATAAAGTTCAGTTTGGCAACGATTCGGTGCGTATCAATCTTGGCGGCATCGCCAAGGGCTACGCCGTGGACCGTGCAGTTGAGATCGTGCGCCAGTGTGGCATCTCCAAAGCCATGGTCAGCGCGGGTGGTGACAGCCGCATTATTGGAGATCGTGAAGGGCATCCCTGGGTCATCGGAATCCAGCACCCACGCGATCCTGCCGGCATTGCACTGCGCCTGCCGCTCAGTGAAAGCGCGATTTCAACTTCCGGTGATTACGAACGTTTTTTCATCGAAAGCGGCAATCGCGTGCATCATATTATCAATCCCTCCACCGGGCGTTCGGCAACGGCAAGCTGGAGTGCTACCGTTATCGGCCCTGAAGCACTGGCAACTGACGCTTTATCTACTAGTATTTTTATTCTGGGCGCGATTGACGGTATAGCCATGATCGAGAGCCTGGAAGGTTTCGACGCTATCGTTATCGATAACGCCGGAAAGGTTCATTATTCATCTGGATTCGAAGACCCTGAAGCCAAACTACAGTAGTCCATTAAATCAGCAGACCTATGAAAACACTCAGCCTTACTGCCATCCTTCTTGTATACCTCGCCTTCCCTGTTTCGGCACAGGATTCTTCCTCGGAACTGATCGAGGGCGAAATCGAGATTCCGCAACAGAATGAAGCTACCGAAGTTGATGCCGACTCACTTGATGAAGACCTGTCCGGGGAAACATCGCTCGATACCGATATCGAATCCCTGAAAAAGGAAGTGCTGTCGTTAAACCGCGACCTGTTCATTCTCGAGGAAGACCTGCTGTTTCCATCGAACACCCAGTTCAGCGTTTTCCTGTCGATGAATGCCGGCGCCCTGTTCAGTCTCGATTCCATTCAGCTGAAAATTGATGACAAGAACATTGCCAACCACCTGTACACCGAGCGTGAACTGGCTGCGCTCAAGCGTGGTGGCGTACAGCGCCTGTATATTGGCAACCTGCCTTCGGGTGAGCACGAGATCATCATAATATTCACCGGGGTCGGACCCAAAGGCCGAGACTACCGTCTCGGTGAAACAGTAGTGATAGAAAAAACCACCGAACCGCAATTTGTGGAGTTCATGATTGCCGATGACACCGGTAAAGAACAGCCCCAGTTTGATGTGCGTGTTTGGGAATAAACGCCATCGAAAAAACACTGGGCGTGTATCAAGCAGCATTAACCGTCTGCTTTACGCGCTGCTGCTGAGTTGCGTCTGCGGCCAGCTATACGCCGTGCAACTGGCGGAACATCGGGTCGAAGACCTCGATTACGGACGCGCGCTTTACCAGTTTTTCCAGGACAGCAGGCTGTCGGCGATCACCCATCTGATGATCGCCGAGGAAAGACCTCGCACTCGCAATCAGGTCGACGAGGCCCACCTACTACTCGCTGATTTGTATTATGGGTACGGGCTTTACGAGGAATCACGCGAATTATTTGCGCGGCTGTTAACTGCCGAGGTTTCCGATTCAATTCAAAATCGAATCTGGTTCAATCTCGCGCGGTTACGCTACGAACAAGGATATTATGATGCCGCCCGTGATCTGCTATCTCGTATTAATAACCAACTGCCTGGCAGCATCGAAGCAGAAAAAAAATACCTGCTAACCAATCTTCACCTGGGCTCGCGGGAGTACGACGAGGCCGCGGACCTTAGCGATACCATCAATTCGAAGTCAATCTGGAAAATTTACGCGCGCTATAACCTGGGCGTTTCAATGATTGAAGACGATCGCTACGAGCCTGGCAGGTACTTGCTAGATCATATCGGACAGATGAAAACGATCGACTCGCCGGAACTGAGGGCGTTGCGCGATCGCTCAAATCTGTCACTCGGGCTCAAACAGTTGCGCATGGAACTGCCTGAGCCTGCGCTGGAGAGCCTGTCGCGTGTCCGGCTTGAAGGGCCCCTGAGCAACCAGGCGCTGCTCGCATCCGGCTGGGCATGGTACCGACTTGAGCAATTCGAAAAGGCAATGATCCCCTGGCGGGTGCTATTGCAGCGTAACGCAGTAGATGCGGCGACACAGGAAGCAATCCTGGCAATTCCTACCAACTATGCGGAATCGGGTCAGGACAAGCTCGCGGTGCGTCACTATCAAATTGCAGCACAGCAATTTGATCTGCAGCTGCAGGTGCTCGATAGTTCGATCAGGTCGATACAAAATGATGGATTAATTGCGGCTTTGCGTGAAAACGCAATTCTCTACGATCGCAGTAGCCTGCAGCGCTTACCCCCAAGTTCGGACGTGACCCCGCAATTGCATATCCTGTTGGCTTCGACCGAGTTTCAACGTGAAATCAAACGCTATCAGGAATTACTCGATATCCGTAGCTCGCTCAGATACTGGGGTACTAACTTTCCCGCCCTGGAGCTGATGCTGGAGGAACGTCGCCGCGGTTTCGAGCGGAATTTACCGCGCTTGCAGAAATCGAGCAGTTTCGACCAGCTCGAACAGCTGCGAGAGCGCAGAAACCAGTTTGCCACGCAGGTTAATGCCATTGAGTCGAACCAGGATCACGCGGCACTGGCAACCCCGGAGGAGCAGGAGCATTTGTCGCGACTGCAGCGTGTTGCTTCGACAATCGACAAGCTTGCGCCTGAACGCAACACGGCTTACCAGCAGGATATGTTCCGCTTGTTGTCGGGATTATTAAACTACGAGCTGGCTACCGATTTCCCGGTTAGATTCTGGAAATCAAAAAAGCAATTGATACTGCTGGATCGAGCATTATCCGAATCTGAACAAAGGGCCAAGGACTTGCGCGGCATTAGCGAGCGAACCGACCTGGAATTCGGCTTTTTCGACGATCGGATCAGCGGACAAACCCAACGAATCCGAGATCTGCGCAACAGGGTTACCACCTTGTTAACGGCGCAGGAAAAACTTATCAATCAAATGGCGATTAACGAGATTCGCCGGCAACAACAACATATCGTGCAACTGCGCCTGAATGCCCGCTTCGAACTGGCCAAACTTTACGACAGGATGGCGGCAGAGCAATGATCAGAATCCTGGCCCATCGCTTACAAGTCATTCTGTTCGTCGCCGCACTGACCGCATGCAGTTACGACGGGGTCGATTTCGGCCCAACGATTGCCGACCTCGAGGATCTGCCACCCTTGCTGGAGACTGCGGAACTGGAACCGCAAGCCAGTTTTGATGTCGATCCGCAGCAGGTTATTCAAAGTTTTCGCGACCTGGTGGCGATTACCGCAGAGGGCGGAGGAACCGGCGATGAACTGCGCCGCCTGGCCGATCTTGAACTCGAATCCAGCCTCGACAACCGGATTTCGGATGACGAGGCTACCCAGCAAATGGGGCAGCAAGACGCGCTGCACGCGATCGGAATCTACGAAGGTTACCTGGAGAAGTATCCCACGCGCGAAACTAACGACATGATCCTGTACCAACTGTCACGTGCTTATGCGCTCGAAGCAGAGACTGAAAAATCTTTCGCGGCACTCAATCGAATCGCTCGCGAATACCCCGATTCTCAATACATGGATGAAGTCCAGTTTCGCCGCGGCGAAAACCTCTTCGTCGCGCGTGAATATCAGGCAGCGGAACAAGCTTATGCCAAGGTCGTTAACGACTATCCGGATTCGCTGTTTTTCGAAAAGGCACTGTACAAGTACGGCTGGACCCAGTTCAAGCAAAGTCGTTACCGTGAGGCCCTGGCCAGCTATACGCAATTGCTCGACCTGAATCTTGCGCAAAATAAAATTAATGAAATTGATTTCAATCCCTCGCTACCCCGCGCCGATCGGGAACTGCTTGACGATGTGCTGCGCGTCGTCTCACTCAGTTTTTCCTACCAGGAAGAGAAATATTATATTTCAAGTTTTTTCAAAGAAGCCGGCGAACGCAACTACGAACCGCTGCTCTACCTGAAACTGGGTGAGCTGTACCTCGATCAAAAACGGATCATTGACGGCTCGGACCTGTTTCTGGCCTACACCAAGCAGTACCCCTACTCTTCGCATACACCGTTTTTTCACCAGCGCGCCATCCAGACCTTCCAGCAAGCCGGGTATTCGGATTTAGTACTAAAAGAAAAGATCGCGTTCGTGAATCGCTATGACGTAAACAGCGAATACTGGGCTCTGCAGGAAGAGAGTACCCAGCAGACGCTGACCGAGACCCTGGTGCTGCATATGACCGAGCTGGCCACTCATTTTCATGCCCTCGCCCGTGCCAGCAAGAAAGCAAAAGATTACAGGGTCTCGGCAGATTGGTACCGCCGTTTCCTGAGATCTTTCCCGAATGATCCGGGCGCGCCACAGATTAATTTTCTACTCGCTGAAAGCCTGTACGATGCCGGCCAATATCCGCAGGCAATCGATGAGTACCAGAAAACGGCCTATAACTATGAACCACACAAAAACAGTGCCGAGGCAGGCTATGCGGCACTGATTGCCTTTGACGCCCTGTTCAAGACAACCAATGCAAGCGACATTCTTGCGTTGCGCAAAAAGCGCATCAAGTCGGCGGTGCGCTTTACCACCACTTATCCCGATGACTCGAGAATATCGGTGGTTGAACTGCAGAGCGCACAACAATTCTACGAATGGAAGGATTACCCCGCAGCAATCGCGTCGGCAAACCGACTGATTGAAAACAAGAAAGTCGACAAGCCAACCCGGCAAACCGCCTGGACCATACTTTCCGATGCGCAGTTTTCGACCGCAGATTACGCCGCGGCCGAAGTCTCTTATCTGACCCTGCTGACTTTTTTGCCCGAAAAGGACAAGAAGAGAAAAGCCGTGCGCGAGCAAATTGCCTCGAGTATCTACAAGCAGGGTGAACTTGCGCGTGATGCCGGTAATCACCTGCTCGCGGCACAGACATTTTCCCGGCTTGGACAGGTCGTCCCCGAATCCCCCAAGCGCGTGGTAGCCGACTACGACGCGGCTAATGCATATATTCAACTCGAAGACTGGTCAACCTCGATCGCGCAACTGGAAGCTTTTCGCAAGCGATATCCAGGGAATAAAAAACTCAATGATGGTGTCACCGAGAAACTTGCACTTGCCTATAGTAAAAATGGCAACCAGTCCAAGGCGGCTCGGGAAATTCTTGCGTTATCGGCCCTTCCCGGCACAGCCGAACGCAAGCGAGACCTGATGTGGCGTGCCGCCGAGTTGTATCAGCAAGACGGTCAGCCGGACCAGGCAATTGCGATCTACAAGAAGTATGTCAAGGCCTACCCCTACCCGCTTGAGCGTTCAATTGAATTACGTCATAAAATTGTCGAATCCTATCGCGCCAAAAACGATACCAAGAATCGTAATTTCTGGCTCAATGAAATTATCCGCGCGGACGCCGCGGGAAAATCGGAGCGTAGCGCACGCAGCAAATATCTTGCCGCTAGCGCCAGCATGGAGTTAATCCAGCCGCTGCATCGATCCTACAAAAAAGCCAGGTTGACGATACCGTTAAAACCCAGTCTGAAGAAAAAGAAAAAGTTGATGCAGCAATCGATCGATGCTTATAGCCGGGCAATGAAATACCAGGTCCAGGAAGTAACCACCGAAGCCACTTTCCAGATTGCAGAAATCTATAATGATTTCGCCAGTTCGCTGATGAACTCACAAAGACCGAAAGGCCTGGATGAAGAGCAGCTCGAAGAGTACGAATTGTTGCTCGAGGAACAGGCTTTTCCATTCGAAGAGAAAGCGATTGATATACACCTTGCCAACTTCAAACGAATTCCCGATGGCACTTACGATGAACCCATCAAGAAGAGCCTACAGGCTCTGAGTAAACTCATGCCGTTTCGCTACGCCAGAGTAGAGAGCACCGATATTTATGTCGATCTTCAATAACAGGACAGCACTATTGCTGGCGATATTGCTGCTCGGGGCTTGCCAGAGCGGTCCCGACAAGGCGCCTTCGCCGAAGCCTGCCGTAGCGACATCGCCGACAGTCGAAGAAGCTGCGGTTGAATCTGCGCCAGATGACGCTAATCAGCAATTTTATGAACAGGCGCTGGCTTCGCTAAAGCGCGGTAAGACCGAGAACGCACTAAAGATTCTGCTTCAAGTCAGCAACGATGCACCCGACAAGCCCTATGTTTTTACCAATCTCGGACTGGCTTACTTCAAACTGCAACAACTGGATCTCGCCGAACAGGCCTTCAAGCAGGCAATCGCTCGTAACAATAAGGATGCCGTCGCACACAACCACCTCGGTATCCTGCAGCGTCAAAAGGGCCAGTTTAATGAAGCTCGAACACACTATCAACGCGCCCTTTCAATCGATTCTGACTATGCATCCGCACACCTGAACCTCGGCATCCTGTTTGATATATACCTGCAGGACCTGAAACAGGCACTACGGCATTATCAAAAGTACCAGGGCCTGGTTAGCGAGGAAGATACCCAGGTTGCCGGCTGGATCGTCGACATTCAAAGACGCTTAAAATCAACCACCACAAAGAACCAGGGATGAGTAAATGAGAAAACTTTCGCTCGCATTTTTCGTAATCTTTGCTATTTCAAGTAGTGCTTATGTGAGTGCTCAAGAAAGATTGCAGATGGAAGGCACCGAGATAACCGGAAATAAGGAATTGCCCCGGGTCTTATATATTGTTCCATGGAAATCGGCGGAACGTTTCGAAATCTCGTCACCGCCGATCACAAGCATTATGGATCAAAAACTGACCCCTATAGAACGAGCCGCTTTCAAACGAAAAATTCACTATCACGACGCCATATTTTCAAAGGCAAAACTGCAATAAACCGGCAGTTAAACTGAGACCGCGGAGATCCTCGCAATGAATGAAATGCTAGTTACAGTAATAAGGTTTTTCCAGGACGGTGGGCCATTCATGTACCCGATCCTGATTGTTCTGGCCATCGGCCTCGCAATCACCGTGGAACGCTGGTTACACCTCACCGTCGCGAAAACTAAAAATCGCCATATGATCGCCAAACTGATGCCATTGGTGGCGAAAGGTGAGGTCAACAGTGCCAGCCAGCTCGCCAGCAAATCAAGCGCCACGGTGAGCCGGATTCTGCTGCAAGGCATCGAGCACTACAAGTCCGCCCGCCGCAGGGACGACTTCGAGTCGGCGATGGACGAAAGCATAATGGAAGCGATACCACGCCTGGAAAAACGCACCCACTACCTCGCGATGTTTGCCAATATCGCCACGCTACTCGGTCTGCTGGGTACGATTATCGGCCTGATCAAGGCGTTTACTGCGGTCGCCCAGGTTGATCCCTCGATGAAAGCGGAGATTCTTTCGACCAGTATATCGGTAGCGATGAACACAACCGCATTCGGTCTTATCGTCGCGATTCCGCTGTTGTTCTTTTATACGGTGTTACAAACCAAGACGACCGAAATCGTCGACAGTCTCGAGATGACTGTGGTCAAGTTCGTCAATCATTTGTCCCGCGTTAAAAACACCGCCCAGTAAGTAATCCAATGTCAAAACGGGTACACAGACGCAAGCATCCTGCTGCTGAGCTGAATATTACTGCCTTCATGAACCTGATGGTGGTATTGGTGCCGTTTTTGTTGATGACGGCAGTATTCAGCCATATCACGATACTCGATTTAAACCTGCCTCCGCCAAGTGCGCAAGATAGCAAGCAACCGAAAAAGCCGCCTTATGAACTGCGCATCACCATTCGCAAGAATATGCTGGTGCTGTCCGACAATCGCAACGGACTCATCCAGCGGATACCTTCGAAGGGCAAGGAACACAATTTCGCAAAATTGAAGGAAACCCTGAAACAGGTAAAAGCGCGGATCCCGGGGCACACCAACATCACCATCCTGGCAGAACAAAAGACGCGTTACGACGATCTGATCAGGGCGATGGATAGCTCGCGTTCGTATCGGGCCGAGGTTGACGGTGAATGGGTTTTCGCCGAACTATTCCCGGACATATCGATTGGCGATGCGGCCAGGTAATCACAGGGTCATAACCGAATGAAATATTCCAGACGTGCCAAACGCATGCAGCAACACCACAAACGCGGCCAGAGTCGAAACGCCGTGTTGAACATGGTGTCGTTGATGGATATTTTTACGATCCTGGTATTTTTCCTGCTCGTCAACGCAACCAGTACCCAGGTACTACCCTCGCCCAAGGGTATTGTATTACCCGAAGCAGCAGCTGAAAAACTGCCCTCGCGTAACCTGGTAATCGCGGTCGACGAACGCGTAATCCGCCTGCAGGGGAAAGCCATTGTCACCGTCAAGGATGCACTCAAGGGTAACAAGAACTCGATCAAGCCCCTGTTTATTGCGTTGAGAAATGCCTCGGTGAAGGCCAAGGATATTAGCGACAAGAAGGGCGTCACGATTATGGGTGACCAGGAAATTCCCTACCTGCTGCTAAAAAAGATTATGCTGACCTGTGCTGGCGCCGAATATACCAACATTTCGTTTGCAGTAAACCAGAAGGCAGCAGAGACCTGATGGCACGGGCAGTCGCAATATCGGAACCGAATCTACCCTGGGTCGACCACCAGGAAGATCGCAGATTTCGCCGCATCATGATTGTTACGCTGCTGCTGTTTTTAGGCGTTGGTGTGGCACTGAATACGATCAAGCTGCCGGAAGTCATACAGAAAAACCTGGTCGACGTATCGCCTCGCCTGGCGAAGCTGATCCTGGAAAAGCAAAAGATTAAACCACCACCACCGAAGAAAGAAAAACCCAAGGAAGTAAAGAAAAAAGAGCCTGAGAAGAAGAAAGAAAAACCGAAGGAAAAACCGAAG
>JARFPR010000274.1 GCA_029288195.1 Gammaproteobacteria bacterium
GGGTATCCTCCGGCGTTGGTCTCGTCCCTGCTTGAGAAGACCGGACTCGATGCCGATGCTGTAGTTGCCGACGTCGGCTCAGGCACCGGCATATTTACCCGCTTACTGCTCGATCAGGGCCTTCGAGTATCTGCGGTCGAGCCCAACACCAACATGCGCCTTGCCGCGGAAGCCGCACTTTCTGATTACCCACTTTTTATTAGTGTTGATGGAGTGGCCGAACAAACCGGTCTGCAAGACGACTCAATCGACCTGGTAACAGCGGCACAGGCATTTCACTGGTTTTGTAACGTTGCAACAAAGGTCGAGTTGCAGAGAATTCTCAAGCCCGGTGGCAGGCTTGCGCTGATCTGGAACAAGCGCGCAGTCAGCGAACCCTTTCAACAGGCTTACGATGCCATCCTGCGCGAATACGCACCCGAATATGACCAGGTAAATCATATGAACCTGGATACAGGTGACATTGCAGGCTTTTTTAAGGCTGGAAGCATGGAATTACTGCACTTCGAAAATAGTCAGTCACTCGACTTCGCCGGGCTGATCGGCCGTTTAAAATCGTCGTCCTACTGCCCTGCTGAAGATTCACCACAATACATTCCGCTGGTTACCGAACTGGTTAACCTGTTTGACCAGTTTGCGCTCAACGGCATGATCGATTTCGAGTACGATACGCAGCTCTATCTCGGAATCGTCGATACCGCGGATCAATACAATCCATGAGGAGAAGCTAATGCCAGGACCTTACCGAGGCAGCTGTTTATGCAATGCAATACGATTTGAGGCCGATGAATTCGAGCCACAGACCGGCAGCTGCCATTGCTCGATGTGTCGCAAGTTTCACGGCGCTGCCTTTGCCACCCTTGCCGAAGTGCGGCGTGAAAATTTTCGCTGGATTGACGGGGAGGAATTAATCAAGGGCTATACCGCGGACAACGGCACCACCCGATCGTTCTGTTCAAGCTGCGGATCCAGCCTTACCTTTGCCAGCCCCAACGCGGACCCGGACCTGGTCGAAATTTCGCTGGGCTGCTTCGACGATGAGGTTCCGGTACGCCCCGACGCCCATATCTACGTTGCCTCAGGCGCAAAATGGGCGCAACCCGAAGACAGCCTGCCCCAGTACGAGGCCGGGCGTGACAGCGTCAGAATCAAATAATCGGGGGCAACATGAAAATCTGGGTTGATGCCGACGCCTGCCCGAATCCAATCAAGGAAATCCTGTTCCGCGCCGCCGAACGCACCGGGATAGCGCTTACCCTGGTTGCGAATCACGATATACCGGTCAAGCCATCGCGCCACATCAATTTCCTCAGGGTAAAATCGGGATTCGATGTTGCAGACAATGAAATCGTCAATCGCCTCGCTGCCGGCGACCTGGTGATCACGAGCGATATTCCGCTGGCCGCCGAAATCATCGAAAATAAAGGGCAGGCTTTGAGCCCGCGTGGCGAGCTTTTTACCGCCGATAACATCAAGGCGCGGTTGACGATGCGGGACTTGATGGAATCGTTGCGTTCCAGCGGCATCGATTCGGGTGGCCAGGCACCTTTAAATCATAGTGACCGCAAATCTTTTGCCGATCAGCTGGATAAAATTATCACGCGCCATGGCTGATCTCGAGGGATCAATTACTACCACCGCGGAATTCTCCACGAAGCAGCGGTAATCGATGGTATGAACTGGTAAACTCTAACGCTTAAAACTATGGAGGAAAAAATAATGGCAGTCTACAAATGTGAAGCCTGCGGCATGACTATCGGTACCATGACTTGCGGCAGCTGCGACAGGGAACTCGAACACGGCAGTATTACCGCCGATAGCGGTGATGAAATACAGGTATCAAAGTGTCCTGACGGGCATGGCATGATCAAGTCCCCGATGTGTTGTGGCCAGGATATGACCCGCCTCGACTAGGGGCGAACCTGGGACGGGTGCCCTTAAAACAACTTAAAGCAGGAGTATCGAGCTGGAATCGACTCTATCGCTGGCCAGTATTAGCGCTTTGCTCGGAGCACTGATCGTGCTGGCTATTATTCCAAGTGTCAGTGTGCTCGCCGTAACCGCACGCTCTGCGGCATTTGGTTTCACTCATGGCGTACTCACCGCGCTTGGTATCGTCGCAGCAGATATCCTCTTTATACTGGTTGCGGTATACGGCCTGGCCCTGGTGGCGGACTTGATGGGTACGCAATTCAAGTTCGTTCAATATCTCGGGGGTGCTTACCTGATCTGGCTGGGAATATCGCTCTGGCGTGCAGACGCTAAAGCGCGTAAATCTGATGAAGTTAAACAATCTTCGCGCAGTTCGAGTTTTTTAACCGGGTTTCTAATCACGCTGGGCGATCAGAAAGCAATCCTGTTTTACCTCGGCTTTTTTCCCGCTTTTATCGACCTCTCGCGCATGACCATGGCCGACACGCTTATCATTATCGTGATCGCGATAATCGGGGTCGGTGGCGCCAAACTGGTTTATGCCTACCTCGCCGACCGGGCGAGGACGGTTTTCAAAAACACGCGCGCGATTCGCGCGATCAATATCCTCGCGGCTTGCGTGATGATTGCGGTCGGGCTTACCCTGCTGCTAAAAACACAGGGGTGGATATGAGCGCGCAGTTTAATGACCTGGAGCTGCTCGATTCAGTGCGCGATTTTGCACTTGGGCACCCGCATCCCTCCATGCAAAAGTTCAGGGATTCAATGCGAAACTGGGGCGACGACTGGATCTCGATTAAACCCACCTATCTGCCCGCCGCCGATTTTCTCGCTGCAGCCATCGCTAACACGAACCAACAGACCCGCCCACTGGTGGAAACTTTCGAGCAGCATAAAAACCGCCTGCACTGGGAGCAAAGCTATAAAAAAGCGGATGATGTGGTTCCGGATGCGATGCTCGATGGCTATGCCTTTGCCGAAATTATCGGCAAGCGGGGGCCATTTGTCAGCGACCGCATCCGCGCCGGCATCGGCATCTGGGGACCAGATATTCTGTACCCCCGTCACCAGCACCAGGCCGAAGAGATCTATGTCGTTCTGGCCGGGGCGGCCGAGTTTAAAATTGGTGCGGCCGAAGAAGTCATGCGCAGCGCGGGCGATGTGATTAACGTGGAGTCGAACACACCGCACGGCTTTCGCACTATTGATCAAAGTCTGGTGGTTTACTACCTGTGGCAGGCGGGCGACCTGCGCCAGACCTCGAGCTTCGGATAGCTGTTGGTGGGCCGACCGGGGATAGAAGTTCTTACAGATGCGCCAGGTGACGGTGCACCGATCGAACGTCAACATGTTTACCAGGTTCGTTTGAAAATGTGGCTGAATAAAGGTGAACCAATTCGCTGGGAGCGTCCCTGGGGCCTGATCGATCGCGCTCGACTCGAAGACGACGGTGAAACCTTGTTGACCGATTTACGCGTCGATCGTGAAAACCTGTTTGCCGGATTGTTCCAGGGCATCGAGGGCATGTGCATCGGTGGTAGGCGTAAATTAAAAATTTCGCCACACCTGGCTTATGGCGAAACCGGGATTCCCGGCAAGGTGCCGGCTGAAGCGGTGATTATTGCCGAAATCGAATTTATCGAAGAAAGAAAATGGGGTAACGGTGAATGAGTGATATTACAGCAAAGATCAAAGTCATTGCCTTTGATGTCTTCGGCACCGTGGTCGACTGGCACGGTTCGGTGTCACGCGAGATTGCCTCGATGGACCTTGGGGTGGACCCGGATGAATTCGCACTTGCCTGGCGTGCCGGTTACAAGCCCGCGATGCGGGAGGTCATGGATAAGGGCGAATGGGTTATCCTGGATGCTTTGCATCGTCGTATTCTCGACAAGGTACTCGATGATTTCAAACTCGATTCACTTTCCGAAGCGGAACGACAGCATTTGAACCGGGTATGGCATCGGCTCGATCCCTGGCCCGATTCGGTTGAAGGTCTTGGCCGGTTGAAATCGAAATTTATTATCTGTTCTCTGTCAAACGGCAACATCGGTCTGTTAACCGAAATGGCGAAGCATGCAGGATTACCCTGGGACTGCATTCTAAGCGCGGAGAACTTTAACAAGTACAAGCCGCATCCAGATACCTATCATGGTGTGGCACGCACCTTTGCCGTCGAACCTGGCCAGGTCATGCTCGCCGCCGCTCACCACAGTGACCTCGAAGCGGCGCGCTCCTGCGGACTCGAAACTGCCTACATCGAACGTCCCTTCGAATACGGCCGCAAAGAGCCCAAGAATGTCGCACCGTGGTCCGCGAACAGGTTGCACGCGACCAGTATCGTGCAGCTGGCCGAATTACTGGACTGTTAATCCCTTAGCTAGTGGAACCATCATGACCCTGATTGCCAATACCCCCAGGCCGCCCTACTACGCAGTAATTTTTTCATCGCTGCGCAACGACGATATCGAAGGCTATGCTGAAACCGCCGCCCGCATGGTCGAGCTGGCAGCACTGCAACCCGGTTTTCTGGGCGTCGAATCGGCGCGCGAAGATCTGGGTATTACCATTTCTTACTGGTCCGATCTCGAATCGATTAAAAAATGGAAGGCGCAGGCAGAACACCTCGAGGCGCAAAGACTAGGTATGGATAAGTGGTATTCGAACTATATGACGCGCATTGCACTAGTGGAACGCGACTACAGCAAGTAAAAAATCACCGAATTAGACCCCATAAACGGGTTGACATTGATTGATTTACGTATATATTTCAGTTCAGCTTGAATCTATGTCTAAAGTTTATTCCCTCTCTTCGAAGTAATTCCGTGTTCTCTCGTTCTGTAGTCAATAAAGTTATAGCCTGGTTTCTGGCGACATCGCCTTGTACAAAGGTTTTTTATTATTATTTTTAAATAGGTACACATTATGTCTGACAGGACAACCGGTAAAGTAAAATGGTTCAACGAAGCTAAAGGTTTTGGTTTTATTGAGCGTGAATCAGGCCCCGACGTTTTCGCACATTTCAGTGCTATTCAGGGCACGGGCTTCAAGACCCTGACAGAAGGACAGCAAGTTGAATTCACAGTCACCGACGGCCAGAAAGGTCCGCAAGCTGAGAATATCACTCCTATCTAGTTGAATTACCGAGCTACTCGGTAAATCAGTTCTGATTAAAAGCCAGGCTAACCAGCCTGGCTTTTTTTATTTGCGCACAAAATGTCTTGCCCCGACCGCGACCCGGGGATATAAATCATCCGGTCAACAGATCACAGGTGCCTACAGGATGAAGCCGGAACGCTGGAAAACTCTGAAAAACAAGCTTTTCACCTACCAGGTGGGCTTCACCTCGCCGCCGCATGACTTCGATGCAGCACCGAGCGATTTTCTGCGCATCAGTGCCGACGATGTCGGCGCCCATGGACGCATGCTGCACGTTCCTGAATACGAACATCAACTCAAGCAACGCGTCGATAACTTTCACCTGCTGGAAGAATTTGTACACTGCATGTCGAACAATGGGGCCGATGTCTGCGGCCAGGTCGGAACCAACTGGGTGCATTGCCAGGGAACAACTCCGGACGAAATCGACGATATCTGCAAACGTATTGGTGACAGCTACGAAACTCCGTTCCACATGGCGGGCTATTGCGTGGTCGAGGCATTGCGCGACATGGGGGCTGAAAGAATTGCCCTGAACTCGGTCTATTACTGGCCCGACTGGCGCGACGGTTACGCCCGCTTTTTACAGGAAGCCGGGTTCGACCTGGTTTACTACGCCAACTTTACCGACATGGGATTCTTCAAAACTCAGCAGGAATGCAACGACTGCATCTGGATCTTCGACGGTGACCTGGCGCAAAAGTCGATGGAGTATGTTGTCGAACAGGCACCCGATGTTGATGCAATCGTGGTTAACGGTATGCCCAACTTTCGCCGCGCCGACGGCTTGCCACAGCGCATCGTCTCGCTGGATCGTGATCTCGAAGCCGCAGTCGGCAAACCGATCGTGTCGTCCGATACCGCGCTTTACTGGCGCATTTACAAATCGCTCGGTACGGCTCCAATAGCTAGTCACGGGCAATTGCTCTCCTCTTTGCAATAGGTAAACCGCCCATGCATAAGATACTGGCACTCTGGGCCACGCCGCGTTCCACCTCGACCGCGTTCGAATGGATGATGCGTATGCGCGGCGATATGACCTGTTTCCACGAACCCTTCGGCGAAGCCTGGTACCAGGGCGAAGATGCGCGCTGGCCCCGCATCAAGCCGGATACACCACGCACGCAAGGCCTCACCTTCGATAGCGTGTGGCAGGAATTGAAATCGGCCGCCGAAAAAGGCCCGGTTTTCTCGAAAGACTTCCCGCACTACATCGAACACCTGTGGAGCGATGAGTTTCTCGGACACTTCAATCACAGCTTTCTGATCCGGGACCCGGCCAAGGTCGCCACCTCGATGTACAAGCACTGGCCCGACTTCGTGCTCAAGGAAATTGCTATTGTCGAGCAACGCGCACTATTCGATCGGCTAAGCGACATGCTTGGCCATACCCCACCGGTTATCGACAGCGATGATCTGCTCGAAAACCCGCATGGAATCGTCGAGGCCTACTGCAATGCAGTCGGCATCCCTTACCTCGAATCCGCGCTCAGCTGGGACCCCGGCGCACGCGACGAGGTAAGCTGGTATGACGGTGGCTCGTGGCATGCCAACCTGCGTGACTCCGATGGGCTGAAAGCGCAGCCCAGGCGATACATCGACATCTCCGAGGCTCCGGATCGGGTCAGGGAAATTTACGATACCGTGCTGCCACACTACCAGCATCTTCACCAGCATCGATTATCCGCCTGATCAGGCCCCGGAGCTGATAGTTATCACGCGTCGAATCGCTCGAGTTGATAATACTCCCCATTAATTTTGCTCTATCAATAAAAAGCATTACTCGATTTGTTAAACTATAATTCGAATTAGTTGTTAATCGAGTTAATCATATGGCGCTTACTCAAATGAAATCATCCCTCAACATCCTGGCTATCGCAGCTTTGGCACTGCAATTTTCAACCCCGATCCACGCGGATTTTGTCGGGCTCAATATTGGAGTGTCTTACTGGTCGCCAAGCCTGTCCGGCGACTTTAGCAGTGCTGGCGAATCTGATATTGATCTGTCTGACGACCTCGACATCGATGATCCTTCCCAGTCATCACTGGTTCTAAGCCTCGAGCATCCGATACCGATATTACCGAATATCAGGTATCAGAGCATCGAACTTGATAGTGATGGCAGTAGCGCACTGAGTGGGAATATTACCTTCGAAGGAGAAACCTATACTGCAGGCGAAACGGTTCGCTCGACCTTCGATTTGTCGCATGACGACATCGTTTTGTATTACGAAGTACTGGATAACTGGGTAAACCTCGATATTGGTGTCGACCTGAAAAAATTTGACGGAGAAGTGTCGATGGTCGGTAGCACCAATACCAACAAAGGCAGTATTGATGTAGACGAAACCCTGCCACTGCTTTACCTTTCTGCCAGATTTGATTTACCGTTTAGCGGATTCTATGTCGGTGCTGATATCAGCAGTTTTAGTATTGACGATAGTAGCGCCGATGAATTAACCGTTAGATTGGGTTATGAATCAGGTAGCGGATTAGGTATCGAAGGTGGCGTGAAGACTTTTTCGCTTGAGTTGGACGACGCTGATGACCTCGACACTAATATCGAGTATGACGGCGCCTACATTAACGGATACTTCCATTTTTAGGCATAAATTAAACGTCAGGCCACATCCGCCAGTGTGACATTTGCGCTATCGCAAACCGGGTAGCAGGCCGCTAACGCCGGTGCCAACGGCAATCAACACCAGAGAGGCGACGTCAAGCCTGGGGAATGGTCCCCCGCCAAAGCCAAACAATGCCAACAACGCGATACCCAGGCAGATCATTGTGGCACCGACTACCTGGCGAAACGGCGATGTTTTGGATAAAGTCGTTACACCCGGTGAAATAAATTTTGATATGGCCAGCATCTGGAAACTGTTACTTATCGGCGTCTGTATTTATGTCGTACTGACAGCGTTTATTTATTTCAGGCAGTCGAGCCTGATTTATTTCCCGAACATGCCGGGAAGGACACTAGAGGTTACGCCCGGGGCAATCGGTCTCGCCTACCAGGATGTAGAATTCTCGACCGGGGATAATATTAATTTGCACGGCTGGTTCATTCCACACGACTACGCAAAAGGCACCCTGCTTTTTTTTCTTGGCGATGCCGGCCATATCTCCCACCGAGTAGAGTAGATAAAACTATTTGATAAGAGGGGGCTCCTAGAGGTGTAGTTTTATTATCGGGGCTACCGGCAAATCGAAGGGAAGGTTTGG
>JARFPR010000044.1 GCA_029288195.1 Gammaproteobacteria bacterium
AAGCATGTTTTCCACTTCTGACTTCATCAATTGCCCCTGCTGCGCGACCAGTTTACGCCAGTGCACGAAAGGATTGGCCAGTCGAGCCGCGACCTGGGGATTGATCGCATCCAGCTCGAGGATTTTCTGCGCGGCCAGGGCGTAACCGGCACCGTCGACCTGGTGGAAGGCGGTCGAATTGGCTATGGTTGAGCCCAGCAGCGAACGAGCACGATTGGGATTGGTCAAGGTGTAAGCCGAGTGATTGAACAAAGGTTTTATCTCGTCAAGCGCATTTTCAACACTACTTGATCCCAAAACGCTAAACCATTTATCCACCACCAGCGGAGTATCCTTCCATTGCTGGTAAAACTGGTTGACGATTTGATCACGCAAATCGTGATGATAATGAACCACCATCTGCAGGCAGGAGATTTGATCGGTCATGTTACCGGCCTGCGTAAATTGCTGTTTACAGTGCTCAAAATACTCGGGCTTCTCGAGATGTAACAGGTAGGCCAGGCTATTGTTTTTCAAACGTCTGCTTGCGATTGCATCGGGATCCAACCGGTACTCGCCATTATCGACACAATCCAGGTAATGCTTTAGTAACTGGTCTTCATTGTGCGCTGCAATCTGGAGTTTAAGTGCTTCACGTACCGTGCGGATGCGGTGCACATCCACCTGGTCCAGCATTTCGGCAATATATTTTTCGCCCGGCAGCACCATCATCTCGGCTACCAATGCACGATCCATGGGAGATCGTGCAAAGACGTCGCCAAAGGCTGTCAGTAGCGGTTGTTGCAATTGCGGCCACTGACCGGCTTCCCGCTCCAGCATCGCCAGCATTACCCTGCTCGCCAGCTGCTGACCGGCCTCCCAGCGATTGAACGGATCGCTATCAAAAACCATTAAACGGGCAAGCTCGTCGTCACCCAGGTCTGTAGTCAGGATAATCGGTGCCGAAAAACCGCGAAACGCCGAAATCATCACCTGCGCTGGCATATGCTGGAAACGCAACTCGGTTTCGGGTTCCCTGATATCAACTATCTGTTCAAGGGTTCCGATATCATCCAGCGCCACAGGTTGACCCTGTTTATCGAACAGGGCCAGCCGCATCGGCATATGAAAGGCGCGGTTAAGTTCACCCTTGGTGGTCCCGGCACGCTGCGAAACCTTCAGCGACAGGACGCCCTTGTCAGAATCGTAATCGCGCTTTATATCAACGCGCGGTGTCCCCGACTGCTCGTACCATCGCTGGAAACGTTCCAGGTCGATGCCCGAGGCGTCTTGCATCGCACTGCGAAAATCATCGGTCGTAACCGCCTGGCCGTCATGACGTTCGAAGTACAAATCCATCCCCTTGCGAAAATTATCTGCGCCCAACAGGCCATGCATCATGCGCACCACTTCCGCACCCTTGTTGTAAACCGTCGCGGTATAAAAATTGTTAATTTCCTGGTAAGACGCGGGGCGCACCGGGTGCGCCATTGGACCGGCGTCCTCGCTGAACTGGTGATTACGCAGACCGCGTACGTCACTGATTCTTTGAATCGCGCGTGAAAACATATCCGCACTGAATTCCTGGTCACGAAATACCGTCAGTCCTTCCTTAAGACTCAGCTGAAACCAGTCGCGACAGGTGACACGGTTACCGGTCCAGTTATGAAAGTACTCGTGCGCGATTACACCTTCGATAGCCAGGTAGTCGTCGTCGGTAGCGGTATGAGGATTCGCCAGCACATACTTGGTGTTGAATACATTGAGCCCCTTGTTCTCCATGGCCCCCATGTTGAAGTCATCCACAGCGACGATCATGTAAAGATCGAGGTCATACTCGAGACCGTAGACCTCCTCGTCCCAGCGCATCGCTTTTTGCAGCGACGTCATCGCATGATCGCACTTGTCCCGATTATGGTGCTCGGTAAAAATCTGCAGCTGCACATCCCGTCCCGAGCTGGTTGTAAACTGGTCTTCAATGCAGGCCAGGTCTCCGGCTACCAGCGCGAATAGATAGCTCGGCTTCGGATAAGGATCATGCCAGCTTACCCAGTGGCGCTCGCCATCCTCTCCGCTATCTACCCGGTTACCGTTCGACAGTAACATCGGATAGCTGGCCTTGTGCGCATGAATCTCGGTACTGAACACCGACATGACATCAGGGCGATCGAGGTAGTAGGTGATGTAGCGAAAACCTTCCGCTTCGCACTGGGTACAAAAGTTTCCATTGGACAGGTACAAACCCTCGAGACGGGTATTTGCCGCAGCGTCGATTTCGACTTCACAACTTAACTCGAACTGGTCCGGAACCGACTTGATCGTCAGCGTCTCGGCTTCCAGGCGATAGTCTTCCGCTGACAGTGAATTGCCGTCCATGCTGAGCCCGATAAGTTTCAGCTCGA
>JARFPR010000318.1 GCA_029288195.1 Gammaproteobacteria bacterium
GCCTACGCGACCCCTGCTAAGCAGGTTATTCTTGAATGTGAAATCGAGTTTGGTACCAGTATCCGTGAAGCAGTGAGACAATCTGGAATCAATCAGCACTTTCCCGAGATCGACCTCGAGAATTGTAAACTGGGGATTTTCAGTAAGCCTGTCGCTGCCGATTACGAATTAAGCGATGGTGATCGTATCGAGATATACCGGCCGTTGATCGCAGATCCCAAGGAAGTGCGAAGACAAAGGGCTGCGCAGGGTTTGAAGATGAAAAAAGGCGGCGGTGCGATCAGCCAGGATTAAGAGCACCAACGATTTCCGATAGTAAATCATTGGTGAAGGTCAAGGTCATCCTTTTTCTCTCAATTTCACCATCATCACCCGTTTTCAAATAATAAATATAGTTCCACTGATCAGGTTGATACAGGTCGACGACGGCAGGCGTGCCAAGCAAAAACTCGACCTGGCTGCGCGACATGCCAATTTCCAGCTGCTGCAGCAGGGCGGGATCGATCCTGTTTCCCTGCGGGATATCCATTCGATACACACAACCGGAGAATGCTACAATGACACATCCCGCGATCAGGATTTTTTGAAATAGTCGTAAAATCATACTGCACATTGCGGCGATGGAAGGCGCGATAATACTGCTCCAACCCGGATGCTGCAAATACTGTGAGAGCTTTCTATGGAAACAGCCGATATTAAAAACGCAGGTTTAAAAGTAACCTTGCCGCGTATGAAAATCCTAGAGCTGCTGGAAAGGTCGGCCGACCGTCATTTAAAGGCCGAGGATATCTATAAAATGCTGCTGGACTCTGGCGAGGAAATCGCGCTGGCCACGGTATATCGGGTCTTGACCCAGTTCGAAACCGCCGGGCTGGTAACCCGCCATCATTTTGATGGTGGACACGCGGTTTTTGAAATCAACGACGGCGAACACCACGATCACCTGGTTGATATTTCAAGTGGCAGGGTAGTTGAGTTTTATGACGAAATTATCGAGCAGCGGCAAAAAGAAATTGCCGACAGATACGGTTTTACGATTACCGAGCACACCATGGTGCTGTACGGACATTTCGAGGACAAAAAGTAGATTAACTAATCGCCAGGCCAGGTAGCCCGCCGTATTTTATCCTTCAACACCCCTCATTCCCGGGTAGCCAGCATTTCACTGGCATGGGCCCGGGTCTGCGCGGTAATGGTAACGCCGCCGAGCATCCGCGCAACCTCTTCGAGCCGCTCTTGCTTGCCTAACGGGACTACTTCAGTCGATGTTTCGCTGCGCCCGCTGGTCTTGCTTACCCGGTAATGATGGTGTGCCTGGGAGGCAACCTGGGGTAAATGGGTGACGCAAAATACCTGCCTGTCTCGTCCCAGCAAACGCAATTTCTTACCGACAATTTCGGCGACACTACCGCCAACACCACTATCAACCTCGTCGAAAATCAGGGTCGGTATGCTAGATGATTCACTCATGATTACCTGTATTGCGAGACTAATGCGTGAAAGTTCACCCCCGGAGGCCACCTTCGAAAGCGGTTTTGGCGCCTGGCCGGGGTTGGTGCTTACGAGATAACGAATACTATCAGTGCC
>JARFPR010000013.1 GCA_029288195.1 Gammaproteobacteria bacterium
TCCATCGCCGACATCGAACCATTCAGGTATGGCTGCATGGCTACCTGGTAAACCTGGTCAAACACGGGTGACATTACGAACAGTGTCAGAAAAAGGGCCAGTCCCAGGATGATCTGGTTTGAAGGTGTTTGCGCAGTGCCCAGCGCCTGGCGCAGGATCGACAGCACGATAATAATGCGCGTAAACGAGGTCATCATCAGCAGGATCGCCGGCAACAATGTCAACATTGTCATCAGCGCCAGGATTTCGAGCGTCACCGAGTAAGTCTGGCCATCGCCGTTGCCACCGTCGATCGATATCGCCGGGATACCGGCCGATTGCGCCTGCACTTCGGGTACCAGTATCACGAGTAACAAGGCGAACAGGATTTTCATCTTGACTCCCGCTCACCCATGACGCGATTAAACTTCTCGGCGAAAGAAGACGACGCCAGCTGCCCTTCCGGCGCATCCAGTGGCTGTGACAGGGTGTGCAGCTTTTCGATGCGCCCCGGAGTCAAGCCAACCAGGATTTGTTCCTCGCCGATTTGCAACAGTACGATTCGATCCCGGGTACCCATTGAAAGCCCCGCGATAATTTTGATCAGGCCATTTTGCGATTGTTGGTTCAGGTTAAATTTTCTAACTAGCCAGGCGAGCACAAAAATCACCATCACCACCAGCAGTAATCCGCCTGTCAGCTTGAACAGGTAGGGCGTCGAAAGCGGTTCCAGCGCGGGTGAGTCGACTTGGGACTGTGCTAACGCCGTGCTGGAGAGCAATCCACTGAGTACCAGTATCCAGCGCATTAGCGGAGATTCTTGATCCGATCAGCCGGGCTGACCACGTCAGTCAGACGAATACCAAATTTTTCATTGACCACGACCACCTCGCCATGCGCCACGAGGGTACCATTGACGAGTACGTCCATCGGTTCACCCGCGAGCCGGTCGAGCTCGACGATAGAACCCTGGTTCAGCTGTAGCAGGTTTCGGATACTGAGTTGGGTGCGACCGATTTCCATGCCCACGGTCACCGGAATATCGAGGATAACGTCCAGCTTGACGTCACCCGAATCCGGGTTCGCGGTGTTATTCAAATGCTTTGCCGAAACCTGCTGGAATTCATCACCATTACCCTGGTCGGCAGCTTCGCCTGCAGCGCTGCTGTCCGACGTCGCGGCTTCCAGTTCCTCGGCCAGGTCTTCCTGCTCCACGGCCTGCTCTGTGTCATTGCTCATAATTAGTCTCCTACAGACTATTCCTGGTGCGTAATTGCGTTCTTGATATCTTCGTTTTCCGGATCGTAGATCTCGATGACCTCTTCCACCTTGACGGCGGCGTTACCCTGATGCTCGCCAAACTGACCGCGGATAATCGGCAGCTCTTCGGCAAGAACCATGACTTGCTCGGGTAAATCGATCGGTATAATGTCGCCGGCCCGGAAGTTAATCAGATCGGAAAGCGGTACCTGCTTCTCGACGAACAGGGCTTGCATATCAATCCTGGCGTGCATCAATTCTTCCTTGAGAAGAATCGCCCAGCGTTCGTCGATATCACCGCGATCGCTCTGCACGCCGGTGTCGAGCAGGTTTCGGATCGGTTCGATCATCGAGTACGGGTACACAACCTGTATATCCCCACCGCCACCTTCGAGCTCGACATGGAAGGTTGAAACCACGACAACTTCGGTGGGGCTGACGATGGTCGCCATCTGCGGATTAACCTCATGATTGTGGGAGTTGAATTTAACCGACATGACGGGCTCCCAGGCCTTCACCAGGTCCTGAAAGCAGATCTGCACAACCTTGTCGATAACCCTCAATTCGGTGCTGGTAAATTCGCGACCCTCGATCTTGGCCTGAATAGTGCCGTTACCACCAAAAAAGTTGTCGACCAGAACGAAGACCAGCTTGGGATCCAGCATGATCAACCCGGTGCCACGCAACGGCGCCATTTTTATCAGGCTCAAACTGGTCGGCGCATCCAGGGACTGGATATACTCGTTGAACTTGACCATCTCGAGGCCTGTTACCGAAATTTCCGGTGACTTGCGCAGCAGGTCGAAGAAACTGATGCGAAAGTAGCGTGCGAAACGCTCGTTAATCATTTCCAGGGTCGGCAGGCGTCCGCGAACGATACGTTCCTGGTTATTGAAGTCAAAAGGCATGGCTTCGCCATTAGCTTCAGCGTCATCCGATGATGTATCGATAACACCGTCGTCTACGCCGCCAAGCAGGGCATCGACTTCGTCCTGGCTAAGAATGTCGTCACTCAAGATTATTCCCCTACTGCATCACGAAGCTGGTGAAAAAAACGTTATCGACTTCACCACCCGAGCCATGCTCGTTTATCACGGTTTGCACCGTATCCAGCGCCGATTTTTGCAGTCGCTCCTTGCCTTCGGGGACACGCAGTTCAGCCGAACTTTGTTTACCGAACAGGACCACAAGGTTATTGCGTATCAAGGGCTTGTGCTTTTCGAGCTCTTCGGCGACATCGTCGTCGAAAGTCAGTACCTGCAGCGAAATCTGCAGGAATCCAACCGGATCCTCGGGTGCCAGGTTTACCGTGAAGGCAGGCTTGAGATCGATGTAACTGGCATCGCCCCGTGAAACTTCGACTTCTTCCATGACCTCGGTCTCGGCAGTGTCATCGCCCCCGACGATCAACAGGGTGCCACCGACCGAACCACCGACCAGCAATATCACACCCACAATGATGAAAATTAGTTTTTTCTTGCCACCGCCGGTTGCTTCGGCTTCGGCCTGTTGCTCTTCTTCCGCCATTTTTTAGATTCCTGTCTGTTAACAGATACCTAAGGCTGAGCAATTCCTATGCCAAATAATTTTCCTTATACTTTTCAGATAGTTATATTAATCAATATCAGAGTAGACAGTTTTTTGACAGTGTTTTCCGGCTTAGAGACAATAACTTGTCGGCGGCTGGTTTGAAGGGATTAAAAAGATTGCGGCGCGAACGCCGCAATAAGGGGGTAATCAGGCGAAGGTGTCTACAATTCCGTCGCCAATGAAATAATTAACCGCATCTCGCTGCTGATGATCCAAATCCGGGTCCTGGTATGATTCATCCTGCTGATCAGCGTCTGCGCCGGGGTTCGTTTGCGAACGGGCCTGCTGCTGGTCCTGGCGCTGCGAAACATCGACGTTTACATTCTGATAACCGCTTTCCTGCAAAAAGTCGCGCAGTCGAACCGAGGCTGCTTCGATCAGGTCGCGGGTTTGCGCATGCTGAGTCTGAAAGATAACCGTGGTCGCATCGTCAGCAAGTTTGATTTGTACATCGAGTTTGCCGAGGAATGGCGGATCAAGCCGAATATTTGCCGTATTTTGCTTCTGGTTAATCATCCAGTTGACGCGCTCACTTAATCCACTACCCAATTCCGTGGAATCCGGGTTGCGAGCCAGTGTCAGCGTCTCAAGATGGGTTGGAAAAGTACTGGATTGAGCCGTGGCTGCCAGTGGAGGCGAGAAAGCCGAAAATGCCTGGGCCGCGCTTGTCGACAGGGCGACGTTTTGCTGTGATGTATTTGCGCTCGGCTGCGCCGGGATTTCGAGATTTCGGTACTCTGGAGTGCTGATACTGAGCATATCACGAGCGGATAGGTTGTCGGCGACCGTTATCTTTTCGGCTAACGGCAAGATCCTGTCGGTGGTCGGCACAGTAGCAGATGCAAGGTCCCTGGTTACATTCTGAATCAGGCCTTTTGGATTCCTTTCAGCAAGCACGGATCGATCCACCCCCGCTGGCACGGCAACAGGCATTGCAGGTTGCGGTGTCAATCCAGCCAGGTCCGCAGGCCGCAAGGGAGGCGGTGCCGTCCCGACTTCCGGGATACGCGTTTTTCCAACAATCCCGGCCTCTGGCAACAGATCTTTACTGGTGGTTTGAGGAGATTGAGGCGCTACGATTTTATCCCTGACAATAACCTGGTCTGGCTCGGCGACTGGGGATTTACCCATTACCGTCACGAAATCCGCCGCCACGGGCCCTTTATCGGTTATCCCCTGCAGCGATGCTACCCCACTCGGTTGTGGAGCGACCGTGGGCGCCTGGGTTACTTTCGACAGTCGAGCTGGCAGGACTTCGGAACTGGCTGGCCTGATAGTCTCAGCAACCGCTGCTAGCGTCACTGAAGGCGCAACCGCCTTTTCAATCATGTCCTGTTTCGCTAGTTCCGGCTCGGCATCATCCGGCAAAAGATTTCCGCTGATGGGCAACTGTTCTCCCTTTTCCCCGCTTGTCGGCGCATTTAACATGCCGCTGGTATCAGGCCCCGGGATTTGTCTTACGGGGTTATCGACAGGTAGCGGCGGTATATTTATGCCGGGATCGGAATCCCTCTTAAACATGCCCGGATCGTGCAACGGAAACTCGCCACCGGTTGTCGCCAGTGGTAGCTCTGGGTTTATCTCCGAGGTTTCCGTCTGTATGGGTAGCTTTTCTAAAAAATCATTAAAATCAACGTCTTGGAGTTCATTATCGGGTGTCTGAGGGAGCTGCTGAGAAAACAAGCCGGCAAAGCTGTCCGCATCTGATTTCACCACCACGGAAGCTTCCTGTTGCTCCAGGGTGAGCGCGGTTAAATCGGTCAGCATTATATTCATCTGGTCATCCAGTCAGTTCTTTTGGTGTTGCGATTTTCTAGCCATTGCATGGACTGAATGCATCATGCGTGCCAGTTTTGTTGAATCGTCTTAGCGGCGGTTAAATTTACGCTGCGCAAATTCATCGAGTGCTTTCTGCTCTTTGCGCTCCTGCTCTACAAACTCCTGCTGCTGCAGCTTTTCAACTACCTTGTGCATCTTCTTAGAATCGATGCGCATCGCATTCCAGAGCTGTCGTTTCTGTAACAGTTCCTGCTGGCGCAACTCAACCACTTCCATCTGGCGTTCAATGGTCTGATCGAGTTGCTGCAGGAAGCGGTTGAACTCCTGCAGTTCATGTGGCGTAAAAACACCGATATCGTATTTTTTCGTTTCCAGGTATTCGAGCTTGTAGTTCTGCAGCTGAACCAGGCCAGCCTGTTCTTTATCAAGCAGGTTTTGACTCGCGGCAACTTCCTGCAGGGCGCGCTGTTCTTTTTTATCGGTATGCTCAACCACCGGGTGTAATCGCTGAGAACGAGTCATAGCTTACCCGACCAGTTCGCCACTTAACGGCTGATCAACCTGCACATCCGCCGCTTGATCCACCGGCGCATCGACCGCAACGGGCCGCTCGTCATCCCCGGTATTAGTCAGCACTTCGGCTAACTGGGTGCGACTGCTGTCAAAGCTGACCGAGTGGTTCATATTCTGGGTGATAAATTCGATCAGCTGGGGGTGCATCCGAATCGCGCGATCGATCGCGGGATCGGATCCCTGCTGATATGCGCCAACGCTTATCAAGTCACGATTTTGCTGGTAAAGACTGTAAATATGCTTGAAATTCTGTGTCATGCCCATGTGCTCGGGTGTCGTAATCTGGGGCGTCAGCCGGCTAATCGAAGATTCGATATCGATCGCGGGATAGATACCGGTTTCCGCCAATTGACGCGACAGTACGATATGCCCGTCGAGAATAGCCCGGGCCGCGTCGGCAATCGGATCGGCGTGATCATCGCCCTCTACCAGGACCGTGTAAAACGCGGTAATCGAGCCGGCATTATCGGCACCGTTTCCAGCGCGTTCGACTAGCTGGGGAAGACGGGCGAAAACCGAGGGTGGATAGCCCTTGGTTGCCGGCGGCTCACCGATGGCCAGGGCAATTTCTCGCTGCGCCTGGGCAAACCGGGTAAGTGAATCCATCAGCAACAGCACATTTTTTCCCTGGTCGCGGAAGTACTCGGCGATACTGGTAGCCTGCATCGCGCCATGGATACGCATCAACGGCGAAGAGTCCGCCGGTGCGGCCACCACAACCGCCTTACGCAATCCCTGCTGGCCCAGGATTTCCTGGACAAATTCTTTCACCTCGCGGCCACGCTCACCGATCAATCCAACGACGACGATATCGGCCTCCGTATAGCGGGTCATCATGCCGAGCAAAATCGATTTGCCCACCCCGCTTCCGGCAAATAAACCCATACGCTGACCCCGACCAATCGGAAACAACGCGTTAATGGCGCGAACGCCTACGTCGAGCTCTTCATGAATCGGGGTTCGATTCAGCGGATTGATCTCCTTGCCCTGCAATGGATACTTCTGGTGTGCTCGTAAAGGCCCCTTGTCATCCAGTGGTCTGCCGCGCCCGTCGATAACCCGGCCCAGCAATTCCGGGCCGGCCAGCACGTCGGACCCCTGTTGCATCGGAATCACGCGCGCATTCGGTACCAGCCCGCGAACCTCCCCGGTCGGCATCAGGTAAAGACTATCGCCGGAGAAGCCGACGACCTCGGTTTCGATGCGGTCACCACTTGAATTGACGACGTCGCAACGCGCCCCGGTCGCTGCCTGGCAACCAACCGCCTCGAGCGTCAAACCAACCATACGAGTCAGTACGCCTTCGACTACCGGGCTACCAAGACGTCTTGATTCGCTGCCGATCCGCGCCAGCGAAGTCATCCAGCCCCAGGTCGCCTTTTCGATTAGTGGATGGGGCACTAGTCCTGCTCCCTTTCGCCACCCAGGACCGAAGCCGCCAACTCTGACAGCCTGTTTTCAAGTGTCGCATTGATGGCCGATGGAGGCGCATTTATCTCGCAACCACCGCGGGTGATCATCGGATCTTCGACCAGTTTCCAGTTATGTTCTTCATCGCTGGTTTCGATAGACAGCGCATTGCGGACCAGCTGCGCATCTTCCGGGTGCAAAACGATCGAAATATTGCGCTGCATTCCCGGTAGCAGCTGAACCGAGTCGCGTATCAGGCCAATAATTTCACCCGGCTCGACCTTCAGCTCTCGTCGCACCAACTGCTGCGCCAGGGTCACGGCAAGCTGGGTCAACTGATGTTCGATATCCTCGTTTAGTTCCTGCAGAGGATGTTCAAAAAAATCGATTAGTTGCAGTAACTGCTGCTGTAACTCGCGGGTCTCCTGCTGGGCACGGACCAATCCCTGCTGGTAGCCCTCTTCCTCGGCCTGCGCTCTCCATTGATCGATATCGTTTGCGGTCGGGATCGAGGCTTCATGCTCCTCGCGGTAGCGAACCACGCGACTCGGATCGGCATCCATTACCGGTGCGTGCCATTTTTCGACCTCTTTGTCAGCCATCATTCCTGTTTTCTCATTGCATTTCTATTAGCCCGGTGCCAGCAAATGCCAGCCTAGACCATTTGCTCGCCACCGCCGGAAAGCACGATCTCTCCGGATTCCTCGAGCTTGCGAGCGACGCCGAGGATTTCCTTTTGCGCGGCCTCGACTTCGCTGAGCTTGACCGGACCCTTGGCTTCCATATCTTCGACCAGCATCTCCGCGGCCCGCGAGGACATGTTCTTGAGAAACTTCTTCTGCATTTCGTCATCGACTCCCTTGAGTGCCAATGACAGCAGGTCGGTCGAGACCTCGCGCATCATGGTCTGGATACCGCGATCGTCGACATCACGCAGGTTCTCGAATACAAACATCATATCTTCGATCTTGGTCGCGAGTTCTTCGTTCTCGGTGCGTACCTGTTCCATGAGTTCGTTTTCAATCGAAGTGTCGATGGAATTCAGAATATCTGCGGCGGTTCTTTCGCCACCGACCATTGAAGACTTGACGTTCTCGTTGTCACTGAAATAACGCTCCATAATCGAGTCGAGTTCCTTGATTGCGGCCGGCTGCACTCCTTCCAGGGTTGCAATTCGCATCAAGATTCCGGCACGGGTATCTTCGGGCAGGTGGGTCAGTACGCGCGCGGCGCTGTCGGCTTCGAGATACGACAGCACGATGGCGACAATCTGCGGGTGCTCGAGGCGAATAATTTCTGCAATCGCCTTGGGATCCATCCACTTCATCGACTCGAGGCCGTTGCTACCACTACCCATCAGGATTCGATCGATGACGCTGCCCGCTTTATCACCCAGGGCCTTTTCAAGCATGCCGCGAATATAGGTGTCATTACCAATACCGAGGGCGGTCTGTGATTCAAGCACATCGAAAAAGTCGTCGATTACAAATTCCACCGTCGGACGCGATACATCGTTCATCGTCGCCATGGTGGATCCCACCTTCTGCACCTCCTTGGGACTCATGTGCTGCAGAATCTGTGCAGCGACATCTTCGCCCAGGGTTAGTAACAGGACGCCAGCCTTTTCTGCGCCCTTGACCGAGGGTGAGCCTTTATCAACTTGTTCGTCAGCCACTACTCGTCACCCACCCAATGTTTCATTACGTTTGCGACCCGTGCTGGATCATCCATAACCATGGTTCGTGCCATATCTACTTTTTGCTCGTAAGTGGCATCCTTGCGCCTGACCATGGCCGCAGGGTTGTTGGGATCGCTGGCTAAATCAGGAATGCCATAATTCTGCGCTCCCGCATGCTGACCCGGCATGGAATATTGCATTGGCGCCGGTGATCCGAGGTTATGCACCGCGCCGGAATCCGAGCTGCCCGCAGCACTGCTACTTTCGGCATCACTATTTTTCAGTGACAGTGAGCGTAATGCCGGGCGCACGAAAATAAAGTAAACGATAATCAAACCAAGCGCTCCCAGCACCTGCTTGATCAGGTTAACAATCCAGGCTTCGTTTAGCAGGCTTCTCCAGGCCGGAATCGCTTCAACTACTGGCTCTTCGACTTCAAGGAACGATGCATTAATGACACTAACCGAATCACCCCGGTTGGCGTCAAAGCCTATGGTTTCCTTGACCAGGTTGGTGAAGCGTGCGATTTCTTCATCGCTATAGGGTGTCTTGGAAACGCTACCGTCGTCCGCGGTAATCTGCTTTTCATCGATAATCACCGCAACCGACAGGCGCTGTACGCTGCCGACCGGATTGCTGGTATGACTGATGACTCGATCTACCTCGTAATTGCGCGTCGCGGAGCGATTCTGATTAGTCGGAATTTCTTCCGCGCCAGCGCCTGCCGTTCCAGTGCCGGCCTCCCTTTCGACTTCAATCGTGCCGGCCGCGGAGGGCTGATTGCTAAGCGCACCGGGGATCCCCAATGCCTGGGAAAAACTGCGATTTTCTTCTTCGTTGATTTGCTCACTACGAATCACGCTGCGCTCTGGGTCGTAAGCCTCGCGCGTCGATTCAACCGCGGAAAAATCAAGCTGTGCGGCAACCTGCGCATTTACTTTACCCTCGCCGACTATCGGTTGCAGCAGGTTAATGATTCGGTCGGCAAAGTTGTCTTCGAGTTTGCTGGTATATTCGAACTGCCGAGTCGTCAGTGACATACCTTCGTCTTTCTCGCTGGTCAGAAGCCGACCAAACTGATCGACCACCTTGACCTCGGTGCTTTCCAGCATCGGGATACTGGAAGCTATCATCTGCACAATAGCTTCCACCTGCCCTGGATTAAGTACCCGGCCCGGATGCAACTTGACCACCACCGAGGCACTCGGTTTGGTTCGATTGCGAATAAAAATTGATTGCTCCGGTATTGCCAGGTGTACCCGCGCCCTGTCGACGGAGCGTATCGATTCGACCGAACGTACCAGCTCAGCCTCGACGGCATGGTTATAGCGTGCGGTTTCGATAAACTGGCTGGTACCGAGACCCTGGTCCTGCTGCAACATTTCGAGACCCTTGGCAGTACCATCCGCCAGGCCCTGTGAGGCTAGCAACAGGCGTGCTTCAGACAACTTGGCCTGGTCTACAAGCAGGGTGCCCGTATTCGCCTCCAGCTTGAATTCAATGTCTTTTGACATCAAGGTGTCAGCAATCTGGGCTGCATCCTTGCCCGACATATTGGTATATAGCGGTGCATAATTAGGCTCCGCGGTCCATAACACCACGACCATGCCGACCGCGATCGCGGCAGCCAGCCCGACGAGCTTGCTGATATGACGTACCGCACGAGACTGGGCCACGGCATCGATAGGATTAATCTGTCGCGGCGCCACTGCCACTATTCCCTGTCCATCCTGTCCGGGCATACCCTGCTGGTTTACGGTTGCTTCAGCCATGTTTTACACCGACATGTTCATAACATCCTGATAGGCGGTCAGGAGCTTGTTACGAACCTGCGTCAGGGCCTCGAATGAAATACGGGATTTCTGCACCGCGATCATGACCGCGGAAATATCGACATCTTCACCGAGTTCAAACGCTTTTCGCAGAGACGAAGCCTGCATCTGCGTTTCATTTACCTTGCCGATTGCCTGCTGCATCAGGTCACCAAAGCTCTGCTCTTGCTCCGTTTTGAGCTCGGGTTGCATCGCCTGGCCCTTGGCCAGGGATTCGATTGCCTGCATCTGACTTATCAAGTGGTTCTGTGCGTTATTAATCATGAAATTCCCTACGGGTCGATTTTTTGACGGATTT
>JARFPR010000059.1 GCA_029288195.1 Gammaproteobacteria bacterium
TTGGTCGGGGCGAGAGGATTTGAACCTCCGACCACCTGCACCCCATGCAGGTACGCTACCAGGCTGCGCTACGCCCCGTCTATAAAGTGGTATTTGACGCTAGATTTAGCGTTTTAGCAAGGTCAGAAGCTCTTCGAGCTCCGTCAGGGTCTGGCGGATGATTTGCTGGCTTTGACTAACGTCGTCTTTCGCGCCCTCACCTTCAAGACGCTGGCGTGCTCCGCCAATAGTGAAACCCTCGTCGTAAAGCAGGCCGCGGATCTGACGAATCAGCAATACATCATGACGTTGGTAGTATCTTCGATTGCCGCGCCGTTTGACTGGTTTCAACTGGGGAAATTCCTGCTCCCAGTAGCGCAAAACATGAGGTTTGACATCGCAGAGCTCAGCAACTTCACCAATTGTGAAGTAACGCTTACCTGGTATTACCGGTAATTCGTTATTGTTGCTCGCTTCCAGCATACGCTTCTACTCTTATTTTTAACTTTTGACCGGGCCGAAAAGTAACCACTTTCCTGGCAGAAATCGGTATTTCTTCGCCAGTTTTCGGGTTGCGTCCGGGCCTTTCAGCCTTTGACCGGGTTAAAAAATTACCAAAACCGGACAACTTAACCTGGTGCCCGGTTTCAAGTGCTACTTTTACTTCTTCGAAAAATTGCTCGACTATTTCCTTAGCTTCTCTCTTATTGAGACCAAGTTCTTCAAATAGCATTTCGGCCATATCAGCCTTGGTCAATGACATTAGCTCTCCCTCAATTCTGCGTTGTAGTGTTCTTTTAGTTGTACGAGGACTTTAGCAACGAAATTTTCCACGTCCTCGTCAACAAGAGTGCGTGAAAAGTCCTGTAAAATCAAGCCCAAAGCGACGCTTTTTCGATTATTTCTCACTTCTTTTCCAGTATAGACGTCAAATACAAATACTTCCTGCAATATTTCATTTTTTAGCGAATAAATGCTGTCGACCAGTTCACGGACAGGCAAATTTTCTTCTACAGTGATCGAAATATCACGTCGGATAAATGGAAATCGCGACATTTCGACGAAATTTGGCAATTTTCTGCTCAATATCGGCGAAATTTTTGTTTCAAACACAAAAACTGGTTGATTTATATCGAGTTTATTTAACAATGACGGATGCAGCGCTCCAGCGAACCCAATAGTCTCTCCCTGGAAAGCCAGATCTGCACTCTGCCCCGGATGTAATACCGGATTGTCTGAGCGCGTAAAACCAAATTCTAACTCATCGGCCAACCTCAGTATCGACTCAAGATCACCTTTTATATCGAAAAAGTCGACGCCCTCGCCTGCCGTATAGAGACCATCGTCGATTCGGCTTCCGGTGATAACGCCGGCAATATGCGGTGTTTGCGCGAGACTTTCGCCATCAGGAATAAAGCACAAACCGGTCTCGAACAATCTGACCCGCGACTGCTGGCGATTCAAATTATGTTGTAACGCCTGTACCAGGCCAGGCAACAAACGGGTGCGCATTACCGACATGTCTGCCGAAATCGGGTTAGATAGCGGCAATACCTGTTGACCCGGATCGAGTAAATCCTGTAACTCCGGGGATACGAACGAGTAGGTAACCGCCTCAAAATAACCTCGCTCAACCAGGATTTCGCGAACCTGATTTACGCTGACACACTGCTCGGAAAAACTATCCATCTGGATGTGCGAGGCTTCTCGCTTTCCCGGAATATTGTTGTAGCCGATCAGGCGACCTACTTCCTCAACCAGATCTGCCTCAATATTGATATCGAAACGATAACTAGGCGGAGTTACCTGCCAACCCTCGGTTCCCTCGGCAAACTGCATATTGAGGCGATGCAGAATATCGCTGACTTCTTCGCGCGCCACCTCGATTCCCAGTAAGCGATTCAAACGTTCACAACGTAGCTCGACATTCGTGGTTTGCGGCATATAGTCATTGGCCAGCGCATCGATAATTGGTCCAGCTTCGCCGCCGACAATCTCGAGTAATAAGCCAGTTGCTCGTTGCATTGCTATGGGCGGTAACTGTGCATCCACGCCACGCTCAAAACGATGGGACGCATCGGTATGCATGCCAAATCCGCGGGCCTTACCGGCAAGTTCAATTGCAGTAAAATGGGCCGCTTCGAGAAAAATATTGCGGGTATCGGGCTGCACCGAACTGTCGATCCCGCCCATGATGCCCGCGAGGGCAACCCCACCGGAATGATCAGCGATTAGCAAGGTATCATCACGACACTCGACTTCACTTTGATCGAGTAACGCGACTTTTTCAGCGGGTTCCGCAAGACGAACCCGAATACCGCCACTCAACTTGTCAAAATCGAATCCGTGCATCGGCTGACCAAGTTCCATCATGACGTAATTGGTAACATCAACCACCGGACTGATTGGGCGCAGGCCACAACGGCGCAGCTTTTCCTGCATCCACATCGGTGTTTGAGCCTGCGGATCGATACCCTTGATGATACGTCCGACGTAACGCGGGCATTGCTGGGGTGCCAGCAGCTCAACTTCAAAACTGTCGTCGATGCTACTGTCGACAGGGGTTACGCTATTCTGCGTAAGCGCAATTTTATTGATCGCGGAGACCTCGCGAGCAACCCCGGCAATACTCAGGCAATCGCCCCGATTCGGGGTAAGGTCGATATCAATAATATTGTCTTCTAGCGACAGGTATTCGACGATCGACATTCCGATGGGCGCATCGCCTGGCAACTCGAGAATACCCTCTGAGGATTCAGCCAGCTGCAATTCGGTTGCCGAGCAGATCATGCCCTCGGACTCGACCCCGCGCAGTTTGGCTTTTTTTATCTTGATTCCGGGAAGCTCGGCACCAATACGCGCCAGGGCTACCTTCAGGCCGGCACGAACGTTGCCGGCACCGCAGACAACCGAGAATGTTTCCTGACCATCATTAACCTGGCACAGGTTCAGTTTATCGGCATCGGGATGGCTTTCGACCGCCACAACTTCGGCAACCACGACCCCCGGCAGAGCCGGCGCAGCAACATTCAAGCTGCCTACTTCGAGTCCGGCCATCGTCAACTGGCTTGCCAGGGTATCGCTATCAACCGGGGGATTAACCCACTCACGTAACCAATTTTCGCTAATTTGCATCGCCAGGTCCGTTCACGTGAATTGCCGCAAAAAGCGTAAATCATTATCGAAAAACAAGCGCAGGTCGTTGACGCCATAGCGCAACATTGCGAGACGCTCGACACCCATGCCGAACGCGTAGCCGGTGTATTTTTCGCCATCCACTCCGGTGTGCCGAAATAGTTCGGGATGCACCATGCCGCAACCAAGCACTTCAAGCCAACCGGTATGACTACAAACCCTGCAACCTTTACCGGCGCACATTACACAGCTTATATCGACTTCCATCGATGGCTCGGTGAACGGGAAGTACGAGGGCCGAAACCTGGTTTTCAGGTCGTCCTGCTCGAAAAACATCTTGAGAAACTCTTCCAAAGTCCCTTTCAGTACCGAGAAGGATACGTCCTCGTCGACCAGTAGACCTTCGACCTGGTGAAACATCGGGGTATGCGTCAAATCCGAATCGCAACGATAAACTCTTCCCGGCGCAATGACGCGCAAGGGTGGCTCCTGGTTTTCCATGAC
>JARFPR010000354.1 GCA_029288195.1 Gammaproteobacteria bacterium
TTGCGCACCAGATTAGAACACCGCTGGCGTCAACGATGCTTTACCTGTCGCAATGTGTCGACACTGTTCTTGATAGCGAGACCACCCGATCTTTTTGTCAGAAGGCATTGGCACGTAGCAGGCATATCGAAAAACTGATCAACGATATGCTGGTGTTCGCCCATGGCGGACAATTCGTCATGACTCGTTTCTCGGTGGCCGACCTGTTTACCGAGCTCAACGATCAGTTACAACCCCAGTTACAGCAACGTGGTGCGCTATTGCAACTGCAGGGTCAGCAATGTGAAGTGGAACTGCAGGGGAATAAGGACGCCCTGCTTGGCGCGCTCGCCAATTTATGCATGAACGCGCTGCAGGCCTGCGAGCAGAGACCTCAGATCGACATCAAAATTGCAACGACCATACATGGCTTGTTGTCAATTTCGCTAAAAGACAATGGCTGCGGCATGGACCGAGATACACGTGCCCACATCTTTGACCCTTTTTTCAGTACCAAGACCGATGGCACCGGTCTCGGGCTTGCGGTTGTAAAGGCTGTTATCGAATCGCACCAGGGTCGTATCGCGGTATTTTCCCGCCCCGGTCGCGGTTGTCGCTTTCGTATATTCCTGCCCTGCAGGCAGGCGATGAAAACTCAAGTTAGCAAACCCTGAAGTTAACAAATTAAAACAATGGAGCTAGACCATGGTTGATGTACTGGTAGTAGAAGATGATGCGGATCTGCGTGAGGCAATATGCGATACGCTGCAGCTCAATGAAATCAGTTTTCACGAGGCTGAAAACGGCCTTGCCGCGGAGCGTTTCCTGGCCAGCCATTCGGCATCCCTGGTACTTAGTGACGTGCAGATGAGCCCGGGCAACGGCTACGAGCTGCTGTCGTCCATTCGCGGCAGTCAAATCGATGTGCCGGTGATCTTGATGACGGCTTATGGCTCTATCCCACAGGCTGTGGATGCGATCCAGGCGGGGGCGGTCGATTACCTGGTAAAACCGTTCGAGGTATCAAGCCTGGTGAGTACGGTGCGTAAGCAGATCCGAAATCCGTTGCCAACGGACGACGATCTTGTGGCCGTGGATATGGCGAGCCAGGAAATCCTGGTAATGGCCAGGCGCGTCGCTAGCACCGACACCTCGGTTCTGCTAACCGGCGAGAGCGGGGTTGGCAAGGAAGTCTATTCGAGATTCATTCATCAACAATCGGCGCGCTCTGGCCAGCCGTTTGTCGCCATCAATTGCGCTGCGATTCCCGAGAACATGCTCGAGGCCGTGCTATTCGGTTATGAAAAGGGTGCCTTTACCGGTGCACACAAGGCAACCATGGGTAAATTTGAGCAGGCCCAGGGCGGTACCTTGCTGCTGGACGAAATTACCGAGATGGATCTTGGATTGCAGGCAAAAATTCTGCGAGTGCTACAGGAAAAGGAAGTAGAACGTCTCGGTAGTACCCAGGTGATCGAACTGGACGTGCGCATCATCGCCACGACTAACCGTGACCTACGCCACGAGGTACGTGAAAAACGTTTCCGTGAAGATTTATTTTATCGTCTCAATGTGTTTCCAATTTCGATACCCGCGCTGCGTGAACGTCCTGATGATATTGTCCCGGTCGCACGCAAGATTCTTACGCAATACAGCCGCGCCGCGGGAGAGTCGATTCAGCTTTCCGATGCGGCCTGCGAGGTTTTGTGCCAGCACAGTTGGCCGGGTAACGTGCGAGAGCTTGATAACGTGATACAACGGGCCCTGATCCTGAAGCAGGGCAGAGAAATCCTGCCACAGGACATCATGCTGGAAAGTAGCATCGAACCGGTTCCGCTCGAACCGTTAGCCGAGGATAACGGCAAGCTGCACTCGGACCTGCGCGATCGGGAAACCGAGGTCATTCTTGAAACCCTGCGTAACTTCAAGGGCAGCCGCAAGAAAACGGCTGAAAAACTCGGTATCAGTCCACGCACCTTGCGCTACAAGCTGGCCAAGTTGCGCGATGCCGGTGCCTCGCTCCCCGACTAGTAGCAGGAAAGTTGGCGCGATTGTTGCTGACTATCCAGAAGCAGCCCGAAGAGAGCAGTGAAACCGATTAAATGTCAAAAAATTAACAGTTTTAGCCCCGATTTGCGGATCAGGGCTAAATCCGTCAAAAAATCGACCCGTAGGGAATTTCATGATTAATAACGCACAGAACCACTTGATAAGTCAGATGCA
>JARFPR010000406.1 GCA_029288195.1 Gammaproteobacteria bacterium
CGGAGATGTGTATAAGAGACAGCTCCCGAAGATCTCGTCGTCATTGCTGGCAAAGGGCACGAACAGGAACAAATAGTCGGTAACGAACGCCGCCCGTTTAGTGATCGCCATGTGGTTAGCCGAATTCTGCAGGTGAGTCATGATTAGCATGTCGTTAGCAGCGTTGGCTGAAAACCTCGGGGTTGGTGCCGAGGGGCTGCCGGATACTATGTTTTCCGGGGTCACAATCGATAGCCGACAATCCTGTGACGGGAAACTGTTTGTTGCCATTAAGGGCATTAATTTCGATGGCCATAGCTTTGTCGACCAGGCCTACCAGAGCGGCGCAGTTGTAGCATTGGTCGAACATCGACAGCAGTGCGATATCGAACAGATCGAAGTAACCGATTGCAAGCAGGCGATGGCGCAGTTGGCAAATTACTGGCGTCGACAATGCGATCCCTGCGTAGTTGCGCTTACCGGCAGCAACGGTAAAACCACCGTCAAGGAAATGCTGTACCAGATTTTATCGAGACAGGCCTCGTCACTTGCCACGCGTGGAAATTTCAATAATGACATCGGTGTTCCACTGACCTTATTCGAACTTGAACAGGATCATGATTTTGCCATTATCGAGATGGGCGCTAACCATCGGGGTGAAATTGCCAATCTTGCCGAAATTGCCGAACCCGATATTGTCTACGTCAATAATGTAGCGGCGGCACACCTGTCAGGTTTTGGGGACGTGCAGGGTGTAGTCGAAGCCAAGGGCGAACTCTACGCTTATTGCTCCGATCAGCAGAAGGCATTGTTTAATTCCGATGAAGTGGCCAGCCAGTACTGGCAAGACATTTGTGCTGCACAGACGCGCCTCAGTTGCGGCCTGCAAAATGCAGCCGATGTCAGCGCCACCTGGTCGGTTGAAGCAGAAGCCCTGAAGATCGAATTTTCTTATCAGCATGAAACCCGTGGCTGTGAGCTTGCGGTTATTGGTGAACATAATGTACGCAACGCGCTGGCGGCGGTATCGCTGGCGATTCTCTGTGGCAAGAATTTTGCAGCGTCGGTAGATAGCCTGGCCGGATTCTCCGGGGTGAAAGGCCGGCTGCAAATGTTGCCCGGTCCCCGCGGTAGTCAACTGATCGACGATAGTTACAATGCGAATCCCGATTCGCTGGAAGCGGGTATCAAGGTGCTGTGTTCGTTACAGGGCACAGCCTGGTTGGCGCTTGGCGACATGGGGGAACTGGGCGCGGCAACGGAGGCATTGCATCGCGAAGCGGCGCAGATTGCTCGCAGCAACGGCGTGGAAAAACTTTTTGGCGTTGGTGAAATGAGCTGCATCGCCAGTGAAGAGTTTGGTAATGGTGGCTATTGCAGTGATCGTATTGATGAAATGGCGGAAACCATCCTGTCGCAAATACATCAGGGCGTGAACCTGCTGGTCAAGGGTTCGCGCGCCGCCGGAATGGAGCGACTGATTGCCATGCTGGGTCAGGCCATGAACGGAGGGGACGTCAATGCTGTATAGCCTGTCGGACTACCTCACGCAGTTTCACAGCGGCTTCAATGTATTTCAGTACCTGACCATGCGCACCATTCTGGGCGTACTCACCGCGCTGGTGATTTCCCTGATCGTCGGGCCGGCAATGATCAGCTACCTGAACAACTCCAGGATAGGGCAGAGTGTGCGCGATGATGGCCCCGAGAGCCACCTGTCCAAGGCAGGTACGCCGACCATGGGCGGCGCGCTAATCCTGGTTGCGATAGTAACCAGTACCGTGTTGTGGAGTGATTTGTCTTCGCGTTTCGTATGGATAATCCTGTTTGTCACGATTGGCTTTGGCGCAATTGGCTGGATCGATGATTACAAAAAGATTGCGTTTGGCAACTCCAAGGGTTTGTCGGCAAGAGTCAAAATTCTGTGGCAATCGGTAATCGGACTGAGCGCCGCGTTAGCGCTATTTCATACCGCACAGTTTCCTATCGAGACGCAATTGATCGTTCCCTTTATCAAGAATATTCTGATCGATCTGGGCTGGTTGTATGTGGTGCTGGCTTATTTTGTGATCGTTGGCAGTAGCAACGCGGTCAATCTGACAGATGGACTCGATGGTCTTGCGATACTGCCAACCGTGCTGGTTGGAGGCGCCCTCGGTGTTTTTGCTTACCTGACAGGGAACTTTAACTTTTCCAATTATCTCGGCATTCCCTATGTACCGGGAGTTGGGGAAATGGTCGTTTTTTGCGGTGCACTGGTCGGGGCCGGCCTGGGTTTCCTGTGGTTTAACACTTACCCCGCTCAGGTCTTCATGGGCGATGTCGGCGCGCTCGCGCTGGGGGCCGCGCTGGGCACGCTGGCAGTAATCGTACGCCAGGAACTGGTGCTCTTTATCATGGGCGGCATCTTCGTCGTGGAGACGGTGTCGGTGATGCTGCAAGTCGCATCTTTCAAATTAACCGGGCGCCGAATATTTCGTATGGCGCCATTGCATCATCATTACGAACTCAAGGGTTGGCCGGAGCCGCGCATTATCGTTCGCTTCTGGATTATTACCGTGGTGTTGGTGCTGATTGGCCTGGCGAGTTTAAAGATCCGGTAATGTTAAACGTGAACCAGCAAAAAACAGCGTTGCAAGATATCAATTACCTGGTAGTCGGACTCGGTGTAACCGGGTACTCGGTCGCACGTTATTTGCTTGGCCATGGGTATCGATGCAGGATTCAGGATACGCGTGAACTACCGCCTTTTCTGGGTAAGCTCAGTGCCGAGTTCGGCGAAATTGAATTTAGAGCACAGCCGCTTGATGTCGATTTAATCGCATGGGCCGATGCGTTGGTGGTCAGTCCCGGGATATCGATTCGACAGGATGCAATTCAGCAGGCCATTGATCTTGGCAAGGTTGTGCTTGGTGATATCGAATTGTTCGCGGGTTTAGCAGATAAGCCTGTTATCGCGATCACCGGTTCCAATGGCAAAAGCACGGTTACGACCCTGGTCGGCGAAATGATCAGGCGTGACCATAAGACAGTTGCGGTAGGTGGCAACATCGGTACCGCTGCGTTGGATTTGCTTGAACAGAATCCCGATTTCTACGTGCTGGAGTTGTCGAGCTATCAACTCGAAACGACAACTTCGCTGCAACCCCGGGTTGCCGCTCTGCTTAATCT
>JARFPR010000424.1 GCA_029288195.1 Gammaproteobacteria bacterium
GGGAACAGCGACAGGTTCAGGATAATACTGTCGGTAATACCATCACTGAAGTACTCCTGTTCCGGATCACCCGACAGGTTGTCGAACGGCAGCACCGCGATACTGTGTTCGGTTGACGATTGGGGAACGGGAGAAGATTCTTCATTGCGGTAATCTGTTGTCGCAGAAGCATCGAAGGAGGATTTCCCGGCCTTATAAGCAGGTGCCTGTGCAGGGCTTTTCTCTCCGGCAGCGATCCGTTCACGAAGTTCGATCGTTGCCGATTCGGGTTCGACATCGAGTTCTTCCCGCAAAGCCTGTTGACAGCGCTTGAAAGCCTGCAGTGCGTGGTTGCGATCCCCCGACTCGTGATAACTGCGCATCAACAGGCGCCAGCCTGATTCGCCGAGCGGATCCTGCTTGACCAGGCGTTCTGTGGATTTGATCGCATGGCCGAAATCGTGGCTGAGCAGTTGAGTTTCGGCCAGTTTCACCAGTATTTCGATGAACTGGCGCTTGAAGCGAGCACGCTCGCTGTCGAGCCATTCCTGGCATGAAGCGTCGCGGATCGAAATACCCTCGAGAAACTCCCCCTGGTACAGGTCGGCCGCGGTAGTCAGGGATTCGTAGTCGCCCTCGGCGGCGAGACGTTCGAACTCGTGCACGTCGATGTCGATCAACTCTGGTATCAGGCTGACCGTGGTGCGATCGACCTGCAGCACCATGTCGGCAACATCGCCGAGCGATTTTCTGATCGCACTCAGGCACTGGCGCAGGGAGTTGCGCGCCTGTTCCTCGCCGCGATCACTCCACAACAGGTTAATCAGGCGTTCGCGCGGGTGACGTAATCCGGGTGCCAGTGCGAGATAGGCTAACAGGACTTCGGCCTTGCGCATCGACAGCGAAATTCGCGTGCCTGATGGCAGCAAACATTCGAATTGGCCCAATAATATGAGTTCCAACTTCGACATCTGGCTTCCCCGGAAGCGATTTTCAGAAAACTAGCTAATTAAAATACTTTTTAAATCAGTTGCTTATAAAATTTAATGATTTTTTAATGATTATTTTGGGTTATTTAACGCGATTCGGCAAGGGATTTAACGGGGCATGACGAGAATGATCACCGTCGCAACAACAAACCCGTAACGAGGCACCCGAAATGAGAAAAGTTAAAAACAACATTCATACCAGTAATCCCGCCCTCATGTTTGCCCAGGGCCTTGAAAGCCTGGTCAGCGATCCGCTCTACAGTCCTTCGAAGCACGATGAGCAAGAACTGGGTAATATGCGCCGTACCGCTAACAAGCCGGATTCACGCGGTAACCTGTTCAACTCACTGTTACGCCAGTTCGCCAATTACTAACTTTGAAAGTGTCTGCAAAGGGGACGAAGTATATTTGCCAGGAAAATATCCTTCGTCCCTTTTTCATCCCGGTTTGCCAAGCTTTAACTGAAACAGGTATCTTATGTCTCCTGACCAATTTTCCCGGAGACTATCGTGGGCGTTTTATCCGAATTTGACCATAAGAGTCACAGCATCCTGATCGACGGCGAGTACCGCCGCAGCGAATCCAGCGAAAGCCGGGCGGTTATCGATCCGGCAACCGAAGACATTATTGGTGAGATTGCCGAGACCACGGTGGCCGAAGTCGACGCCGCGGTCGACATCGGCCAGGCGGCCTTCAAGAAGTGGTGGCGCATCAGCGCGCTAGAACGCTCAGAAATCATGCACGATATCGCCAATGATCTGCATGCGATGAAGCCGCGACTGGCCGAGGCGCTGACGCGTGAAATGGGCAAACCCTACAAGGAATCCGCCGACGAGGTCGACTGGTCGGTGTCGGCGATTCGTTACTATGCCGAAACCGGGCGCACCGACATCGGTCGCGTCATGGGTCCCGCCGTGGAAGGACATTTGAACTACACGCTGAAGCTGCCGCTGGGCGTGGTGGTATCGATCCAGCCGTTCAACTACCCGATGACGCTGCTGGCCTGGGAAGGTGCGGCGGCACTGGCCTGCGGCAACGCGGTTATCGTCAAGCCCTCCGAGTACACCTCGATAACCACGCTGATGTTCGCCGAAGCCTTTAACAAGCATCTGCCACCCGGGTTGTTCCAGGTGCTGACCGGCGCCGGCGAGGCCGGGCGCCAGCTGGTAGAGCATCCGAAAACCAACATGATCGCGTTTACCGGCAGCGTGCCGACGGGCAAGGCGATTGCGGCGAAGTGCGGAGAGATGATGAAACCGACGCTGATCGAAACCTCCGGTAATGACCCCTTCATCGTCATGCCGTCGGCGCCGCTCGACGTGGTTGCGCGCGGTGCCGCGTTTTCCGCCTACATGAACTGCGGCCAGATCTGCGTTTCCGCCGAGCGTTTCTTCGTACACCAGGATATTCACGACGAGTTTGTTGAAAAAATGGCCGAGGAAGCCAGGAAAATCAGGATCGGTAACGGGCTCGATAAGGTCGAGATGGGACCGATGGTGGCGGAGAAGGAACGTACGCGTTACGAGGCAGTACTTGAGCACGCGCAACAGCAGGGCGCTAAGCTTGCGCTCGGTGGCGGCCGCCCCGCCGATCATCAGGACAAGGGCTGGTTCGTCGAACCTACCATCCTGACCGACTGCAATCCCGAGATGGATATCCTCAACAATGAAAGCTTCGGTCCGGTGGCGCCGATCTGCAAGGTCGAGAGCTTCGACCAGGCGCTCGAATACGCCAACGATTCCAAATATGGGCTCGGCGCCTGCCTGTACACAATGGATATGCGCGAGAGTATCCGTGCCTCGGAGGAACTCGACGGCGGCATGGTATGGGTTAATGCTCCTCTGCTCGATAACGATGCCGGGCCCTTCGGTGGCACCAAGATGAGCGGCATGGGTCGGCAGCTCGGACCCGAAGGACTCGAGACTTTTCGCAAGACCAAGTTCGTCTGGCTCGATCCGAACTGCGGTACCCAGGATTTCTGGTGGTTTCCGTATGCCGATGCAGAATCATACAAAAAGACAGACAAGTAACAATCGCAGCTATTTCGCGTTGCCAGCGGCGAGTAAGCGGGATGTTTAACCTTCCCGTTTTCAGATAGACGAATGTTTGTCAATAACGGCCGTGGATTTGCAGTCGGTGCGGCATGGTTGTGCCTGGTTTTGTGTACGGGTTTGCCGGGAATTGCCCAGGCTCAGTCAGAAATGTCTATTGGCGTGCTCGCGTTTCGCGGCGAGCAGGATGCGATCGAGCGCTGGTCCGCTACTGCCGATTATCTGAGCTCGAGCATGACCGAATACCAGTTCAAGATAGTCCCGTTGAGCCTCGAAGGCATGCGCTCTCATGTCGAGCAGGACAAGCTCGATTTCGTGCTGACCAACACCGGGAATTACGTGGTACTCGAGGATGCGTTCGGCATATCGCGTCTGGCTACCCTGAAGGTGCGTCACCTGGGTCAGGATTTCACCCAGTTCGGTGCGGTAATCTTCACCCGCCGCGATCATCCGAAACTGAATCGAATCGCGGATATGGCGGGCCATACCATGATGGCAGTTAGCCGCAACGCATTTGGAGGATTCCAGATGGCCTGGCGCGAAATGATCGAGGTCGGGGTCGATCCTTTTACGGATCTTGAGCGTCTCAGGTTTATCGGGTTTCCACAGGACGAAATCGTCTACTCGGTGCTCGAGCGCAGGGTCGACGCTGGAACCGTGCGTAGCGGTACGCTAGAGCGCATGGCCGTCGAAGGACTGATCGATATCGGTAGTATCAAGGTGCTTGGTGCCAAGGATAGCGACGCTTTCCCTTTTCTGCACAGTACCCGGCTTTATCCCGAATGGCCATTCGCCAAGGTGCGTAAAACGCCCGAAAGGCTCGCACAGCGAGTCGCGATCGCGCTGCTGCAGCTAGAGTCGGATAGCGCTGCCGCCACCAGCGCCCTCGCCGCGGGCTGGACCATTCCGCTCGATTATGGCCCGGTGCATGAACTGTTTCGCCAGCTCGAAATCGCCCCCTACGCATACCTGGGTAAACCAAGTCTTACCTCGGTCTGGCGGGAGTACAAGGGCTGGATCATATTCAGCCTGGCAATGATGTTGCTGTTAATGATGATGCTGGCTCTGATCGGCCGCGCCAATCGCCGTATTTCGCATTCCGAACTGAAGTTCCGCGAGGAAGCCAACCAGCGCAAACAGGCCCAGGAACTGCTGGCAAAACATAAGGACGAACTCGAAGCAAGGGTCGCGGAACGTACCGCGGAGCTGGCCGAGAGTAACCGGCTGGCGCAGGAAAACCAGGTACAACTGGCGCATGTTTCTCGCCTCAACACTATGGGCGAGATGGCTACCGGGATCGCGCATGAACTCAACCAGCCGCTGACCGCGATACTGAACTACAGCAGCGGTAGTCTGCGCCTGCTGCAAAAGCGGGGTAATGGCGATACCGAGTTGCACGAGGCCATCGTCAACATCGGTAACGATGCGCGACGTGCCGCCGAGATCATTAAGGGCCTGCGCGAGTTCATCAAACGTGGCGAACACAAACACGAGCATTTTAATCTGCGCAACTGCATCGATTCCGCGGTCGAGCTGCTGCACCCCCGTCTGGATCAGTACGGCATCGAGGTCAGGCTTGATTGTGCCAACGATGTTACCGAGATCGTCGCTGACCGGGTGCAGATCGAGCAGGTCGTCGTTAACCTGCTGGTCAACGCCGTCGACGCCGTCGGGGCCGTCGACCAGCCGGCAAAGGAAATCGGGATCGACGTTGCCAACACCGGTTCCGGTGCGATAGCCGTGGCGGTGAGCGATAACGGCGCGGGATTGCCTGCAGGTGATAGAACACCTGTTCGATCCGTTTTTTACAACCAAGTCCGAGGGCATGGGTATGGGGCTTTCAATCAGTCGGTCGATCGTCGAAGCACATGGCGGTACGATCGAATACCTGGTCGACGAAGCGCGGCGTCCGACCTTCCGCTTCACGCTGCCGATAACGTGACAGCGGAAGATCGAAATGAGGTGGTCTATGTGGTCGATGACGACCCGTCTGCGCGCGAATCCCTGTGCTGGTTGCTTGGCACCGAAGGTATCGCGTCAAGGGCTTTTGCATCGGCCCAGGCGTTTCTCGAATACTGGAGTAGCGACTGCAATGGCTGCATTATGGTCGATATTCGCATGCCCGGACAAAGCGGACTGCAACTCCAGGAGGAGCTCAATGCCAGACATAACCTGATGCCCGTTATCGTGTTGACCGGCCATGCCGATGTCCCGGTCGCTATCAGGGCCATGAAACAGGGGGCTTACGATTTCCTGGAAAAACCTTATGCCGACGGCGAATTGCTGGCCTGCGTCAAAACCGCGCTCGAGCTGGGTCGCGAAATAAGTAATGCGGAGAGTGAAAAAACCAGGGCGGCTAATGCGCTGGAAAATCTCACCGAGCGTGAGCGTGAAGTCATGTGCCTGGTGGTGGAAGGCAATACCAACAAGGCCGTGGCGGCTCAGCTAGGAATCTCCGAAAAGACCGTGGAAATACACCGCGCCCGGGTTATGGAAAAGACCGCGGCCAGATCGCTTTCCGAACTGGTCCGTATCTGCCTGATATTAAAGGATAAGCTTTGAACTTCGTAGTATAGGGGAATTCCCTAATTATAATTTCTAAGCGCTTGGCATAAGCTTAGCCGGGTTTAAACTTGTGAGGAGGAATTATGAAAGCGATTACGAAACTGGTGATAGCGACGCTGCTGGTCTCAAGCTACTGGGTAGCCGGACAGGCGACGGCCGCGGAAGGTTACGGCAAGCAGAAAGTTGTATATCACATTAACTATGACAATCCAAAGCAACAAGCGGGCGCGTTGCGTAATATTCAAAACCATATCAATGCGGTCGGGGC
>JARFPR010000066.1 GCA_029288195.1 Gammaproteobacteria bacterium
GCGCCTGCGCAGCATTGACCGTTTAAAAGAAATAACCTCGACTTCGGCAACCGGTACATCCGGGATCACACTCGAATTCGACGAAAACAGCAACATGACCTTCGCGCTGGATGAGGTCAAAAAACAGGTCGATGATTTCAATAATCTACCGGAAGATGCAGAAAAACCGAAGGTCGCGCAGTTAGTGCGTTACGAGTCAGTTGCGCGTTTGCTAATAAGTGGACCTTCACAGATCGACGAACTGCGCCTGTTGGCCAGACAGTTCGAACGTGAGCTTATCAACGCTGGCATTGACAAGGTGGAAATTTCCGGCTTACCCAAACAACAGCTGCAAATCGAGCTTGCTGCCGAGCAAATGCAGCGCCTCGGCGTTGGCCTTGGGGAACTGGCAAACCGTATCGATGCTGAAAGCCAGGATCTACCGGCAGGCTTGATAGGAGAAGACGATGGTGCGCGCGAGATTCGCAGTCAAAACCAGCGCAGAACACCACAGGATTTTGCCAATCTCGCCATTGTCAGTGAAGACGATAAGCGCATTCATCTCGGTGACATAGCCAAAATCGAAAGACGACATCTGCCCGGATCGCCGACCATCAGCCTGCGCGGCAGCAACGCCGTGGTACTGGTGTTGCGTCGTAATGAGACCGGGGACTCGCTGGAAGCAGCGGAAATATTACAAAACTGGCTCGACCAGACGCGACCCCAGTTACCCCCAAATATCGAAATTCAGGTTTTTAACGAACGCTGGCAGCTGATTAAAGAACGCATCATGCTGTTGCTTAAAAATGGTGCCGGCGGCCTGGTACTGGTATTACTGATTCTTTACCTGTTCTTATCGGCACGCGTTGCGTTCTGGGTTGCTGTCGGTATTCCGGTTTCATTTATGGCCACCCTCGCCGTGCTGTACCTGGTCGGTGGTTCAATCAACATGATTAGCCTGTTTGCATTGATCATGGCGCTCGGCATTATCGTCGACGATGCCATAGTGGTCGGTGAAGACGCACAAGCCCATTTCGACATGGGCGAGGCCCCCCTGATGGCTTCCGAAGGGGGCGCCAGGCGCATGCTGGCACCAGTTATGGCTTCATCCCTGACAACCATCGCGGCGTTTCTTCCGTTGATGTTGATCGGCGGTCGCATGGGCAGCATCATGATGGCAATTCCGATGGTT
>JARFPR010000119.1 GCA_029288195.1 Gammaproteobacteria bacterium
GGGCACTGCGCAAACACCTTCAAACCAGATCATCCTGGGACTGGCCCTTTTTCTGACACTGTTCGTAATGTCACCCGTGTTTGACCAGGTTTACCAGGTAGCCATGCAGCCATACCTGAATGGTTCGATGTCGGCGATGGATGCGATGCGGGCGGCGACCGAGCCGTTCAAGACGTTTATGCTGGCGCAAACGCGTGAAACCGATATCCGTATGTTTGCCGATATTGCCGGTGTGGCCGAAATTGAATCCCCGGAAAAAACGCCTTTCACCTTGCTAATGCCTGCCTTCGTCACCAGCGAGCTAAAGACAGCTTTTCAAATCGGGTTTCTGATCTTCATTCCGTTCGTGATTATCGACCTGGTGGTTGCCAGCGTGCTGATGTCAATGGGTATGATGATGTTGTCGCCGATGATTATTTCCTTGCCCTTCAAGCTGATGTTATTCGTGCTGGTTGATGGCTGGGCCTTGATCATGGGGACCCTGGCATCGAGTTTCCTGCTGGGGGCCTGAGATGACACCCGATACCATCATCGACCTGTCGCAACAGGCACTTTACGTAATCGCAATGCTGACTGCACCAATGTTGCTGTCGGCGCTCGCGATCGGTTTGTTGATCGGTATGTTCCAGGCCGCGACCTCGATCAACGAACAAACCCTGAGTTTTATTCCCAAGCTCATGGTCTTGTTACTGTCGATACTGATTGCAGGGCCCTGGATGCTTAACCTGTTGTTGAGCTTTACCAGGCGCCTTTATATCGGCATCCCGGGACTGATTGGTTGATCTGCAGATGGATTTCAGTTTCGCCCAGGCAACCGCTTTCGTTGGATCACTGATCTGGCCGATGATGCGCATCGGTTCGATGTTTATCGCGATGCCGGTAATCGGTACGCGCCTGGTACCAACCCGCGTCAAAATTATTATTACCATGGTGCTGTCAGTTGTGGTGGTACCGCTATTACCCGAACTACCACAGGTCGAAGCGCTCTCGGTCGAGGGATTTTTCATCTCGGCACAGCAAATACTGATTGGCCTGTCGATGGGTTTTACGATGCAGCTGGTATTCGGTGCGCTGATGATCGCTGGTGAAGCGATTGCGATGAGCATGGGCCTAGGATTTGCGTCGATGGTCGATCCCACCAACGGCGTCAATGTACCCGTGGTCTCGCAGTTTTTTATTATTATCGGCACGCTGTTGTTTCTTGCCCTGGGCGGTCACCTGATGCTGATTCAGCTGGTCGTGTCCAGTTTCGAGAGTTTGCCGATCTCGGCGACGGGCGTCGGACGCGCTGATTTCTGGTCGCTGATTGCCTGGGGAAGCCAGATGTTTATCGGTGCTCTGTGGGTGGCTATTCCGGCCTTGATCTCGATGCTGGTGATCACGCTGTCGATGGGTGTCATGACGCGGGCAGCACCGCAGTTAAATATATTCTCGGTCGGCTTCCCGGTAACCATGTTCATGGGATTCATTATTTTGCTGCTGGTCATGCCTGGCCTAATGCCGCGATTTAATCAAATGATGCTACAGGCGATGCAGCTCTCGCAATCGATCGTGGCACCCTGAGGATAATCGGATATGGCGAACGAAAGCGACTCCGGTCAGGAAAAAACGGAACAACCCACCGCGAAAAAGCTTCGTGATGCGAAGCAAAAAGGGCAGGTACCTCGTTCCAAAGAACTCAATAGCATGACCATCATGGTTTTTGGCGCCCTGGGGCTGTTGTTCATGGGTTCCCACATGATTGAACATATTTTGATTTTCATGCAGGAGGGATTCACCATATCGCGTGCCGACGTGTATTCCAGGCAGGCCGTGTTCGAAAAATTCGGCGTCGCAACCTACGAGGCCCTGACCGCGATCGGTCCGTTCATGTTCCTGATGACGGTGATTGCGATTTTCACGCCCTTGGCAATTGGTGGATGGTCTTTCAGCATCGAGTCGATGGCATTCAAGGCTGATCGCATCAGCCCGATAGCCGGTTTCAAACGCATGTTTTCGGCAAAGGGGCTGATGGAACTGCTCAAGGCGATGGCTAAATTCCTGGTGGTATCCAGTGTTGCGGTTGTTTTCCTGTGGAGCAAGGCCGACGAGTTCCTCGGGCTGGGATCACAGTCACTGAACCTGGCACTGCAGCATGGTGCCTGGTTGCTGGGACAGAGCTTCCTGGTGGTATCTTCGACATTGATACTGATAGCGGCTATCGATGTTCCATTCCAGCTCTGGGATCACTCTCAAAAGTTGAAGATGACGCTGCAGGAAGTACGTGACGAGTTGAAAGACACCGAGGGTAAGCCCGAGGTCAGGTCGAAAGTGCGCCAGGTACAGCAGGAGATGGCTCAGCGTCGCATGATGGAAGCGGTGCCGGATGCGGACGTGATCATTACCAACCCGACTCACTACGCGGTCGCGTTGAAATACGATCACGATTCGATGGCGGCACCAGTCGTGCTCGCCATGGGCAAGGACCTGGTCGCACTCAAGATCAGGGAAATTGCTGAATTTCACGATATCGAGATATTCGAGGCACCGCCGCTGGCGCGTGCGCTTTGCGCAAATTGCAAGCTGGACCGGGAAATTCCAGCACCTCTCTACTTCGCGGTCGCGCAGATACTCGCTTTCGTGTTCCAGTTACGTATCGCGCGCGATCAGGGAAGCGAAATGCCGCAGCGTCCCGATCCTTACATGCCGACGGACGAGGAAGCATAGTGGTCTCGTCATCAAACACTTCAGCTTGCGCTGAGGCCAGCAAAGCCGGCCGGGGAGAGTACTAGTGGCAGGACAAACGCTTAGCGCTCAACTCCGCGGGTTCAATCCCCAGGGCTTTGCGGCACCTTTAGTCGTCATCATGATGCTGGCGATGGTGGTGATACCCCTGCCGCCGATGGCGCTGGACATGCTGTTTACCTTCAACATCACTTTCGCGCTGGTGGTACTGCTGGTTTCGGTTTATGCGTTAAGGCCTCTCGATTTCACGGTTTTCCCGACCATCCTGCTGATTGCCACGTTGTTGCGCCTGGCATTGAATATCGCTTCAACGCGAATCGTGCTGCTCGAGGGTCATACCGGAACCGCGGCTGCGGGTAAGGTCATCGAGGCTTTCGGTGATTTTGTTATCGGTGGCAACTACGCGGTCGGCCTGGTGGTGTTTGCGATCCTCGTGATTATCAACTTTGTCGTGGTCACCAAGGGTGCCGGACGTGTCTCGGAAGTCAGTGCTCGATTCACCCTGGATGCAATGCCGGGTAAACAAATGGCGATCGACGCCGATTTGAATGCCGGCCTGTGTACGCAGGATGAGGCGCGACAGCGTCGTACCGAAATTTCCCAGGAAGCCGATTTCTACGGTTCCATGGATGGTGCCAGCAAGTTCGTCAGGGGTGACGCGATTGCCGGTATCCTGATCCTGTTCATCAATATTATCGGTGGGCTTTCAATTGGCGTGTTTCAGCATGACCTCGAAGCGGGTGTCGCGGTACGCAACTACACCCTGCTAACCATCGGTGACGGCCTGGTCGCACAGATTCCGTCTCTGGTGCTATCAACCGCTACTGCGATCATCGTTACCCGGGTATCCAATTCGGAATCGATGTCGAGCCAGGTTTTCAGCCAGATGTTCGACAATCCTCGCGCGCTCATCGTTGCCGCGGGGATCATGACCTTGCTGGGACTAATACCGGGGATGCCGAATGCGGCGTTTTTAACCATTGCCGCGATGGCTGCCGGTCTTGCCTACGTATTACACCGCAAGCAACAACAGGCTGAACTGGTCGAGGTGGAGGCGGAAGAAATCGAACCGCGGCCTGAACAGCGCGAACTGAGCTGGGATGACGTGCAGACGGTCGATATTATCGGGCTCGAAGTCGGCTATGGACTGATCCCGCTGGTGGATGCCCGCCAGGGTGGCGAACTGATGACCCGCATCAAGGGAGTGCGCAAGAAATTGTCGCAGGAACTGGGTTTTCTGATTCAACCGGTACATATTCGTGACAATCTCGATTTATCCCCTAACAGTTATCGAATCAGCCTGCTTGGCGTACCGATGGGCGAGGCCGAGGTGCAACCGGGCAAGGATATGGCGATTAATCCGGGCACGGTTTACGGTGAATTGAGCGGTACCCCCACCCAGGACCCTGCCTTTGGTCTCGCGGCCTACTGGATTGAACGCGCGCAACGCGATCATGCGCAGACGCTTGGCTATACCGTGGTCGACGCATCAACCGTAATCGCCACTCATTTGAGCCAGTTGCTGCAGGACAACGCACATGAATTGATCGGACATGAAGAAGTCCAGGAATTGCTCGAAGTGTTGAAACGCAGTTCGCCCAAGCTGGTCGATGGACTGACCCCGAAACCGCTCGAATTGAGTGTGATTGTCAAGGTGTTGCAAAACCTGTTGCAGGAGCAGATAGCAATCCGCGATCTGCGCAGCATCGCCGAAACATTGGCAGAACACGGCAGCAAGAGTCAAGATGCCGGCGCCCTCAGCGCGTTGGTGCGTGTGAGCCTGGGCCGGCAAATCGTGCAAAACATCTTTGGAATGGCGTCAGAGCTTACTGTGATGACCCTGCACCCGTCGTTGGAACAGATTTTGCTTCAGTCTGTACAAGGTCAGGACGGTAACGTTATGGCATTCGAACCGGGGTTGGCACAAATGATACATAGTTCGTTAAAACAGGCAGCAGAGACCCAGCAGTCTCGCGGCGAGCCGGCAGTATTGCTGGTATCGCAAAGTCTGCGGACTTTCCTGGCGCGGATGGTGCGTCATGCAATACCCGGGCTGCACGTATTGAGTTACGACGAAATGCCGGATGACAAACAATTAAAGGTCGTTGCCAGCATCGGGGCCCCCGATACCCTGGCTGCTACCGAAGAGAGGTCTGGAAATGAGAATTAAGCGAACCTTTGCGCCCACCATGCGCGATGCATTGCAACTGGTGAAGCAGGAGCAGGGCCCCGATGCCGTGATTCTGGGCAACAACAAAGTACCCGGTGGGGTCGAAATCCTGTCCGCAATCGATTTTGACGAGGTAGCGGTTGCCGAGATAGCAGCAGCTGCACCGACGACTCGACGCGTACCGGAGACCGCAGCAGCTCCTGCACCGGCGCCCCGGCAAGAAACGGAGAGTGCAGCGACGCCGGTAGTGCCATCTGCTGATGCGAATAGTGATGTCGCCAGCGATACCTGGGTCGGATCGATATTGAACGATGGACGCAAAGAGCCAATTCTGGGACCCGTTGCCGGGAGTAGTGTAACCACACCAGTAACCCACATTAAACCGAAACCAGCATTAAGCGCGAGCGATCCGGTGGTCAAGACCACAGTTGAAAGAGCACCTGGCAAACCCAAACAGGTCGCCAAAGCACCGGTAAAGAAAGCTGCTTCAACCAAGGCAAGCAACATAAATACGGCTGCCAGGCAGCCCGCAGCCGCCCCGGTTATCGATGAAGTCAAGATAGAATTGCAAAACCTGCGCGACCTGATGGAGAGCCAGCTATCGGTACTGCAGTGGGATCGTTTCAGCCAAAAGCACCCGGTGCGAACAGTATTGCTGAACCTGATGTCGGAACTGGGTTTGGGAGTAGATGTTTGTGAAACCGTGATGTCACACCTGGGCCAGCTTAGTGAAGATCCACACAAGGTCTGGCAACAATTACTCGGCATTATTGCGCGCTGTATTCCGATAAGTCGCGATGATCTGCTTGCCGAGGGCGGTCGTATTGCGCTGGTGGGATCTACCGGGGTGGGTAAAACCACGACCATCGCCAAGCTGGCCGCGCGTTTCGTGCAGATGCATGGAAAACGTTCGGTTGCGATGATCAGCACCGATTACTTCAGGGTCGGTGCCCAGGAGCAGCTTCAGCATTATGCGCGCTTGCTGGAAATACCCTTATTGATGGCTGGAAATAGCGAAGAGCTTTGTGATCGGCTGGATATGTTGAGCGACAAGAAACTGGTGTTGATCGACACCGCGGGCATGAGCCAGCGCGACCTGCGCCTGAGCGAACAGTTCCATCAGCTGCAGCTTGGTTCACCCGAAGTCAAACCCTACCTGGTGCTGTCGGCTAATACCCAGTTGGCGGCGCTAAACCAGACGATTGAAAATTTCAGCAAGGTAAAACTGGCGGGTGCAATTGTCACCAAGCTGGACGAAGCAGCCAGTCTAGGCGGCATCATATCAGCATCGATTCGCCATCAATTGGCGCTGACTTACTGCGGTACCGGGCAGAAGGTGCCCGCGGACCTGGAACCCGCAAAGAGCCACCGTTTGATCAGTAAGGCGGTGTCACTGATGCAGCGTTACGGGGAGCAATTCGATCAGGAAGCATTGGCACTGCGCTACAACCACATCATTAACAAGAAACAGGCATAGGAAGAACAATGGACCAGGCTCAAGGCATCAGGCAAATGAAAGCACAGCATCCCGTTCAGGTAATCGCGGTAACCAGCGGTAAGGGTGGGGTCGGTAAGAGTAATGTCACGGTTAACCTCGCGGTGACGCTGGCGCAAGGCGGCGAAAAGGTTATGGTTATGGACGCTGACATGGGCCTTGCCAATATTGACGTCCTGCTGGGTCTGACTCCCGGTCAGAATCTCTCGCATGTCATTAACGGAGAATGCACACTCGAGGAGACCATCATCGAAGGGCCGGCTGGAATCAAGATCGTGCCGGCATCTTCCGGAATCGCGATGATGTCAGATTTGACGCCTGCCCAGAACGCCGGCGTAATCCGATCGTTTTCCGAATTGACCGAACCGGTAGACATTTTATTGATCGATACCGCGGCGGGTCTATCGGACAGCGTCGTCAGCTACACGCGCGCAGCGCGCGAGGTGATCGTCGTGGTTTGCGATGAGCCGGCCTCGATAACCGATGCCTACGCGATGGTCAAGGTAATGAATCGAGACTACGGGGTGGAGCGTTTTCACGTGCTTGCTAACCAGGCGCATGGCGCTCAGCAGGGGCGCGAACTGTACAATAAGCTGGCGCGTGTTTCGCAGAAGTTTCTCGATGTAAGGCTCGACTTTCTAGGCAGCGTTCCCTATGACGATTGTTTAAAGAAAGCGGTGCAGAAACAAAAAGCCGTGGTCGAAGCCTTCCCACGCAGTCCTTCTGCAATGGCATTTAAGCAGGTTGCAAAGAAAACCCAGCAATGGCCGACCCCGAGCAACATGGAAGGGCATCTCGAGTTCTTTATCGAGCGCCTGGTCAAATACAGCACGCCGGAAGATCGCCTATGAATGGACACGCGATGTATGCCGAAGTAGAAAATCTGGACGAGAAGGACCAGATAGTTCGCCATGCATCGCTGGTTAAAAGAATTGCCTACCATCTGCTCAACCGATTACCACCGACGGTGCAGATCGATGATCTTATCCAGGCCGGTATGGTTGGCTTGCTCGAAGCAGCCAGCAATTTCGACGCCGAGATGGGCGCCAGTTTCGAAACCTTTGCCGGAATTCGTATCCGCGGTTCGATGATCGACGAAATTCGCCGCTCGGACTGGACGCCACGCTCGGTACATCGCAAGTTTCGCTCGGTTTCCGAGGCGATTCGCAAAATTGAAAACGAAACCGGCGAAGACGCAAAAGATGCCGATGTTGCAACGGCGCTCGGGATCAGCCTCGGAGATTATCACCAGATACTAATCGATTCATCATCCTCGCGTATTTACAGTATCGATACGATGGAGGAAAACACGCAGGATGCGGCGATTTCGAGTTCGTCGGAGATTACGCCTGAAGAAGCCTTCAGTCAGTCCGAATATCAACAGCAACTGGCCGAAGCTGTTCGCCAGTTACCGGAAAAAGAACAACTGGTCATGTCCCTGTACTACGACGATGAGCTTAATTTTCGCGAGATTGGTGAGATCCTCGAGGTCACCGAATCCAGGATCTGCCAGTTGCATGGCCAGGCCCTGCTGCGGGTTAAAGGTCGCATGTCCGAGTGGAACTCGCATGAATAAAGATATCAATATCCTGATTGTCGATGACTTTTCGGCGATGCGCGAGATTATCAGGAACTTGTTGCACGAACTTGGCTTCGACAATACCTCCGAGGCAGACGATGGACAGACCGCCTTACCGATGCTGCAGACAGGTAAATTCGATTTCCTGGTAACCGACTGGAGCATGCCCGAGATGGATGGATTGACGCTGCTTAAGACAGTGCGTGCCGATGAACAACTCGCTGATCTGCCGGTGTTAATGGTTACTGCCGAGGCGAAGCGTGAACAAATCGTTGATGCTGCCGAGGCCGGCGTTGATGCCTATATTGTCAAGCCTTTCACAGCGGAGACGCTGAAAGACAAAATCGACAGGATTTTTCAAGCGACAGAAAAATAGTAAATCGTTGAATTTTTTGAGATTAACTTTTTTGGAGAATGGTCGATAAGGATAGTGAACGAGAAGGCACGGGTTCACGGTAACACAACAGCTTGCGCAGTGAAGTCGTACCAGGAGAAAGATTTGTAAAATGTCTGACCCGCTAATCAAATCGGTGAATCAGTCGCCTCGGGTTCGCGATGCCCTCAACAAACCTGACCCTCAAAAAAAGCAGAAACCCCGGCAGCAAAAGAAAAATCCGCAGCACAAAGATTCGAAACGAATCATCGATACCTACGCCTGAGTCCAGAATAATAACGCTTCCAGCAGGACAGGTCGTGGCAATGCAGGCAGGGACTCTACCGCTTTGGTTTAAAGCGTCGCAGGGATAGTGTAGATTTCGAAGTATTGCCTGGATAACTTGCGGGCATCTTTGATTTGCCTGGCAGACATATGCGATTCAATTCTCTTGAGCTTTAATAATGCCCTGCGCGAGTGTTGCGTTGCCGATACCTTGCACCAGGCGTAAGCCTTGATGTAATTTTGCGCAACGCCGGTACCGCGTGCATACATGCCGCCCAATCGGTGTTGTGCCCGGCGGTAACCTTGTTTTGCCGACTGCGAGTACCATTGAAACGCGGATCTATAGTCGCGCGCGCTATCATCCTTTTCGAACATTTCGGCGAGTTCAAACTGGGTGATACAGGTACGGTCCTCGGCATACATGACCATGATGATATTCCTCCCTGGTTGTGTTTATTTTTTGCTAGGAAGTCGGATCCGAAAAGTTAATGCATATCGGTGCACAAGTCTGTGATTGACTTAACAGACCAGCTTGTCCATGTAGCGAAAATTTTATCAGCCCGCGATTTACTTTAGCGCCTGCCTTAATGCAGCTATATGCTCAGGGCCCAGGCCGCAGCATCCTCCGACCATGCGCACGCCGCGGTCGACCCAGTGCTCGGCAACCTGCACAAGTTCACCGGGTTTGATTATGTCGACAAACTGCCAGTTAGGCATCTTGAAGTATCCAGATTCCGGGTATACCCCGACGGGACCTTTCCAGTAGCGCTTCAGCATCGTGAGTGCCTCGTCCACATCGGGTACCGGCGTGTGCATGATATTCATCATCATGGCCGGGTAAGCGGACAGCACTTTGACCAGGTCTTCGAAATCGCTCGTCGCGTCGTCGAACACCGATAAAGTCGAGCACCCCTGGTGCCGCCTCGCGCTCATGCCAATCCAGACCGGTATATCGAATTCCAGGACCGCATCGATAGCGACGATCGAGAATTCGATCTGCTCACACATTTCCAGCGCAATCAGGTCGACCCCCGCTTCCACCAGGACTTCCGCTTGCTCCCGCACCGAGCGACCGACAGCTTCGGGTTGGTGCCATTTGGAATCGTCTGTGGGTGCCCATTCACAAATTGATCCGGCAATGGCGAGTGGATCTTGAGCTGCGTTGTCACGCGCCTGTTGCGCCAGTCTGACTGCCTTGAGATTGATTTCCCTGACGTAATCGCCCAGCCCGCCAGGCTCCAACATGTGGCGTGCGGCGGCAAAGGTATTGGTAATGATGACCTCTGCACCCGCCGTAATAAAAGCTTCATGGGCCTGTAATATGGCTTTCGGGTGAGACATTACCGAACGCCCGCTCCAAACCTGGCCATCCATCGGCACGCCCGATCTTTCGAGTTCAGTTCCCATGCCACCATCGGTGATCAACGGTGCACCGGACCCGTTGATACGATCCTCGAGCCAGGAGATATCAGCGTACATTGGCTGCTGTTTTCATGGTTGGGTAAGATAACAGTATTAGCAGATGAGTTTTACATCTAATTGCCGAGCGAGCTTTTGACTTTTGGGGAAGAGTGTTTCCTGGTGATTACCAGGTTCACTACCGATCAGGATTCATCATTCAGATAAGGGATTTCAGCGCTCGCTTCAGAATGCATCTGGATATCATCCATGAATTCCTTGTGTTTACCGGATAAACGGTAGGCGAAAGTCAGGATTTCCGCAATCACGACATAGAGCGTTTCGGGTACATGATCGCCGAGGTCGATCTGGTCCAGCACCAGGGCCAGTTCATTATCTTTTTGAATCGGGATATTAGCTTCGTGCGCCAGCCTTAATATCTGATTTGCAATTTCATCGTGACCTTTGGCAGTCACCAATGGAGCCTGTTTTCCATCGTATTCGAGCGCTATCGCAAATTTCGGAAGCTTGTTCATGCTGTCAGGCCTCGATATCGATGAGTGACTCGGAATAGCCTGTCCTCGCCGGGGGCGGGGTGTTGGCAGGAGCCCCGGGGAAGCTATGGAATTCACAGTTGCTGAAGCCGGCATTGAGTAATTGTTGTTTCAATTCCGGCAGTGCCTGGTCGATTCGAATTCGAGTCTGGTCCTGGTCCGAGTAAAAGCTTGCGGCTAAAGCCTGATCCTCGAGAAACAGGTGACAGGCAATCGGTCCCAGGCCTTCAAATTCGAAACTTAATCGAATGTCCCAGCCGTTATCGTTATCTGGCGATGCCTGGCCGCGCTGCGAGAGGTCTATCTGAATCGGTTTAACTTCCTGCTTGTCTAGGAATGGCAGCACCAGGCTTAGCGACAGGGGCTGCTGGGTTTCCTGCTGCAAGCCAAGCGAGGCACGTTGCAACAGGTTTTGCGACAGTGAATGCTCGACCAGTTTTATGCCGTCTCGAACGTACTGCTGCAGAATGTCCTGCGCAAGAGTCTTTGCCTTGGGTGCTTCTTCGCCCGCGGCTGCTTTGAGCTTGAGCTGAATTGTGTCGGTCAATTCGCGACTGAATGATGTCTCGCTGAGCAGCTTGTTTAACGATCTGACGGGGTCAATCGTTGCTGTCGAATCCGCTTTTGCTTTTGGCCTGCGTATCAGGTTTGCAAATTCAAACCACTGCTTTATCTGGTTGACGTTCATTTCGGCAAGACGCGGCACCCATTGAAGCAGCGTTTGTAATGTCGTCGGGGCGGTGGCGGCAGCAGACGGTTTACCTGCCTGGGAAGTATTGCCCTGAGTCTGGGGCGTTTGCGAACCGGTAACCGGTTGACGATCTGCGGCAATAACCCGGGGTTCGATGGTCGGCCTGTCGCTTTCCACTGCAATGGCAGCGGGCTTTAACTTTTCGCCACTGGCGGCGATAGTACCTGCATTTACCGTGTCATTGATCGTAGCACCCCGGGTATTGGAAGGAATAGCGGGGCGCGCTGCCGTTGCCTTTGAGATCGGTTCCGAAATAACGGGCTTGGCGACTGTAACGGGTTCAACTGACTTGTTGCCGGATTTATTTATTTGTCGCAGCAGTGCATTAATCTGGCGACTATTCGCGGCCGGTGCCGTATTGATTTCTGCCTGCGGCTTCTCTGACCTCGTTATTACGGTCGGCAATATTTCCGCTGGTTTGGTGACGATTGAACTGATCGGAATTCCAGGTTTTGAAACGGCAGGGGTCGTGTCTGCAATGGGCAAGGCCCGTTTCAATGCCGTGGGTGCTAGCGGTCGCGATTCTGCAAGCGCGCTTTCACCCCTGGCAGGATTCTGGGCGGGCCTGGTTACCGGAACGGCATTTGTTGCGGGAGCGATTACCGCCTTGTTTACCAGGTTTAAGAGTTTAACCAGGCTCGCAGAACCGGGATCGGACTGGCGCGGTACCAATTGCTTGAGCAGGGCCTTGTAAATCATCTTTCGATCGACAGGAGTAATTTCTATGGTTGTTTTGGCATTGTTTTGCTTCAGGCTAATCAGTTGATCCCGGGCGATGCCAGGTTGGCGTGGCAGGGTCAGGATTTGCTCGGCAAACCTGATTTCGATGCGCTGGGCCACGATCCTGGTAACCACGGCAAGTACTGGCTGGTCAGACGGGAGCGCACGACTCAAACGCTGGTTTTGATCGCTAATCAATGTCATTGGCCCCGATTGTTTCGGACTGGCCTTTAGTATCGGGTTTTGTTCGCTGCCACCCAGGCGCAGATTGAATCGATCACCAACCCTGTAGTTCAGTGAATTGGAGGTGAGTATGTCACCGAGACGGCTGCTTAGCAGCAACTTGTCCTGCAAAACCTTGATTACTTCGGCCTCGATCGATCCAGCTGCTTTAAGCTGTGCCAACAAATCGCCGTTTTGGGAAACGGGGGGCCGTCCGGTTAGTGAATCGCTGAGACTTTTAATGTCCATGCTGGCAATTATTTTCCACCCCGGGTATGAAGTTGCCGTTTGATCAGTTGTCATCGGACCCAAAATGCCGGATTCGGCACCGGAACTCTTGGGGAAGCGCAATAAATACGCCGTCTGGATCATTATTCGGCCGTTCTGGTAAGTTCTTGAGGCGGTTTCACAGCGGAATTTTCCATTTTGTCAGCAAAATTCGACAAAAAATTGCCATTTTCCCATATTCAAACTAACCAGGCCTCGTAAGTAGCTGATTTTTAAATAGTTTATAGATTGGCACGCATTTAGCATGTAATTACAGATATGAAGCAGTTAAGACATGTGGGAGTAATCCATGGCGCAGACAATTCAACTAGTTAATAGTGCTAAAACGGTGTCGCAGCCTCCAGCCCAAGTGGTCGCGTTGGACCCTCGGCGCGATGATAAGGGGTCGAACGACAAAAAATATATCCGCGTATTGCAGATATCGGATCTGTTGTCGCGCTACCTCGAAATCCCCCAGATTATCGAAGCTTTCACGGCTGAAATTGCCAGCGAGATTGATTTTAGCGGATATGCATTCAGTTGCGCCGATTCTGCGACCCATATCGAACATGGCCTGAGAGCAGGTTTTGCCGCGTGTTACCGGCTCAATATGCAAAACCAGCTATTGGGCGAAATTACCCTCTACAAGCGCAGCAGTTTTAACAGCCAGGAGCTTTGTGAGCTCGAGGATCTGCTGTGTTCATTGATTTACCCGATTAAAAATGCCCTGATGTACCAGGTAGCGCTCAAGTCGTCTTACCAGGATCCGTTGACCGGTTTGAACAATCGTACTTCGATGGAAAAGAATCTTCCGCGGGAAATAGAACTGGCTAAACGTCATCGACAGTCGATGGCAATTCTGGTCATGGATCTCGACGGTTTCAAGCAGATTAACGATAGCTGTGGCCATGACATTGGTGACCAGGTGCTGCGTGAAGTTTCCAAAGTGATCAGCAATGCGGTACGTAACACGGATCTCGTCTATCGCTATGGCGGTGATGAATTTGTCGGTGGCCTGGCTCAGACTGATATCCACGGCGCGGTCGATGTTTGCGAACGTATTCGTATCAGCATCGATGAACTCAACCTGGATGGATGCGGTGCTACTGGCCGGGTTCAGATCAGCATCGGTATTACCCTGGTGCGTCACAGTGATAATTTCTGGAGCGCTTTCAAGCGTGCCGATAAAGCACTGTACCAGGCAAAAGTAAACGGCAAAAACCAGATCATCATCTGTTAAAAATCTGCCAATCCGGACCAGGTTTCGAATAAAGCGCTGAAGAAGAACTATATTCAGGTCTAGGCTGTGCTTACCGAACCCGAGTTTCATTTTAAATTTCACCTGGGAAGTCGCCAGATAGAGAGGCGGACTATTCTATGGCTATGATACTGGCAGTGGACGATTCTTCCACGATGAGGCAAATGTTACTCATCACGCTGCAAAATGCGGGTCACCAGGTGATCCAGGCCGAGGATGGGATGGCCGCCCTTGATATTGCGCGTGAGCAGAAATTTGACCTGGTCATTACCGATGTTCATATGCCAAATATGGATGGCATCACGCTGGTTTCGGAATTGCGCAAGTTACCCGGGTTTGAAGCAACACCACTACTGGTGCTGACCACGGAATCAACTGCCAGTAAGAAGCAGTCAGGCAAGGCGGCGGGTGCGACCGGCTGGATAGTCAAGCCCTTCAATAAGAAGCAGTTGTTAAAGGTGATAAAGACCACGCTGAATTGAGCCCCGGTTTGCTTCGATCGAAGTAAACCTGTGCATAATGAATGCATGGAAAATCTTTGTTAGAGTCTGAATATGGTCTATAGAATAGGATTACTGATGAACCAGGTGCAGGTCTGCCAGCGTAGCATTCGTATTTTCGATAGCGCAGATAAAACGATCTCAATTCTCGCTGGACCTTGGCTGCATTGAAATGGTTTAATCACCCCGGGCTTGAATTAGGAAAGAGGTAACAGCAATGGGTATAAATATGACGGTTTCCGATGACGATGGCAAAGTAACCATCGCAGTAACCGGCAAGTTCGATTTTCAACTTTACGACGAGTTTCGCGCATCCTATGCTGATACCGCAGGTAATGGTACCGAGTATGTGATAGATTTAGCTGATACCGAATACCTGGATAGTTCAGCGCTCGGTATGCTGTTATTGCTGCGCGAACACGCGGGTGGGGAATCGTCAAGTATCGAAATTACTCAAGCCTCTCCCGAAGTGCGCAAAATTCTCGACGTGGCGAATTTTGGAAAACTATTCAAACTTTAATGGACTCGTAAATGATTGACTACGCTGAAAAACGGGACTTTCTGCGCATGCCTATCGATTGCGAGTTGAGTTTTTCGAAGGCCGGCAGCTCCAGGCAGTACCAGGGCAGCGTCATCAATCTCAGCAGCAAGGGAATCCTGTTTACCTCGAATGAAAAGTTTGATGAAGGCACTCAACTGGATATCATTTTAACGCCCAGCAAGTCGGCCACGGCGCCCATAGAGGCGGCGGGGATTGTTACTCGCGTTGGCGGTAACGACGTATTGTTTGAGATCGCCTGCACAATCGGAGAAATTAAAAGCTAGTCCACGCTGTAATGTGACTCCACGTAGTCCTTTACCAGTTCAATAAACTCCCCGGCAATATTATCCCCTTTAAGGGTAACCGTTTTTCGACCATCTTCGTAAACCGGCGCAACCGGTTGTTCCCCGGTGCCGGGCAGGCTGATACCGATATTAGCGTGCTTGCTTTCACCCGGGCCGTTGACGACACATCCCATAACGGCAACCTGCATTGACTCCACCCCCGGAAACTGGTTTTTCCAGGTGGGCATCGACTGGTCGAGTTCCTGCTGAATCTGTTTGGCCAGCACCTGGAAGTACTCACTGGTGGTACGACCACAACCTGGGCAGGCGGTTACACTCGGAGTAAATGAACGCAAACCCAGTGACTGTAAAACCTGTTGAGCGACTTTGACTTCGCGTTCACGGGTAGCGCCGGGCTCGGGCGTCAGCGAGACGCGAATCGTATCGCCGATGCCCTGGTTAAGCAGGATTGCCAGAGCCGCACTCGACGCTATGACACCCGGATCACCCATGCCGGCCTCGGTCAGACCCAGGTGCAGCGCATATCGACAGCGCTCTGCCAGGTTTTGATAAACGTCGATCAGATCCGGTACGCGACTCATTTTGCAGCTGATAACGATGTGATCGGCCGGGAGGCCAATCTGCTCGGCAAAAGCCGCGCTACCAAGCGCGGACTCGATGACTGCCTGGCGGTTGATCATCGACAGTGACAGCGGGTCGGCCAGGTTGGCATTACGGGTAAGCATATTTGCCAGCAGATTCTGGTCGAGGCTACCCCAGTTAACCCCGATACGAACCGGTTTGTCGTAGCGACAGGCGATTTCAATCATCTCACTGAATTGCTTATCGCGTTTTTTGCCATGTCCGACATTGCCCGGGTTGATACGGTACTTGGCAAGCGCGCGTGCGCAGGCGTCATGCTGGCTGAGCAGTTTGTGGCCATTGAAGTGAAAGTCACCGATAACGGGTACCCGACAATTCTCGGCATCAAGCTGCTCAATAATATGCGGAACGGCGCGCGCCGCTTCATCGTTATTAACGGTAATTCGTACCAGTTCCGATCCGCTTTCATGTAACAGCTTGACCTGCGCTACCGTCGCGGCGATATCGGCGGTATCGGTATTCGTCATCGATTGCACCACGATCGGTGCTTCGCCGCCAATGAGGACGCCGGAAACGTTGACGCTATGCCTGGTGCTGCCTGGATTCATGGAAGCTTGTCTGCGATTTGAAGGTTGTTAATAGTAAAGAACATTGCTCGACAGTGAAAGAATTATGCCAACCTGTTGCGAATCCGCTAATTGGAATCAATTCGAGGGCTTTTATCACTTTTAGCTGGCTGCCATATCAAAGTTTCGTAACGGCAGTAAAACATTTAGAATTCCAGCCTGTTTTGACTGGAACTGCCGTGCTTAACCAGGTAACCGTAATTGCCTTTGATCTTGACGATACCCTCTGGCCCTGCATGCCGACGATACGTCGTGCCGAGGAAGCCCTTTACCAATGGCTGCAGCAACACTATCCGCGCATAACCGAGCGATTTGATCCCGAGAAAATGGTCGCGTATCGCCGTGAATTCAGCGCCCGCTCGCGGCACTACGCGGTAGATATGACCGCGATGCGTTGCGATTTCCTCGAACACCTCGGTGAAATCCATGATTACGACGGCGAACAGGTTTCCAGGCAGGGGTTTGATATTTTTTTCGAAGCGCGCCAGCAGGTCGAGTTTTACGACGACGTACTACCTTGTCTGCATCGGCTCAAGCAGAAATTCCGCCTTGGTTCCATTACCAACGGTAATGCCAGTGTTCCGCATGTTGGACTCGGTGATTTGATCGAGCATGCGGTCAGCGCTTCGGATCTGATGGTCGCAAAACCGGATCGTTTGATCTACCAGCATTTAGCCGAGCGCTTCGAAGTCTCCCCGGATGAAATGGTCTATGTTGGGGATCACCCGGTTTACGATGTGGTAGGAGCCCTTGAAGCCGGTTATCACGCGGTTTGGGTCAACCGCGAAAACCTCCCGTGGCCGCATCATTCACCGGCCCCCGATTACCAAATAGCAGATTTGCACCAGCTTGAGGCATTGCTCAGTGATTAAAAATCTGGATTATTTTGGTTTCAACCTTCTGTGCCAGCAGTGGTTGCGCGATAGCGGTCGGATGAATACCGTCGGCCTGCATTAATGCGGGGTCGCTGGCCGCAATTCCATCGAGAAACCTGGCTAAATAATGGATCTCGAATTCAGCTGCGGTAGATTCGAATATTTGCTGAAAGCGGGTATTGTAAGCAGCCCCGAAATTCGGTGGCATGCGTACCCCGATCAGCAGCACCGTTATTGACTGGGACTCGGCAAGCATTACCATCTGCCGCAGGTTTTCCGTGCTCTGCTCG
>JARFPR010000108.1 GCA_029288195.1 Gammaproteobacteria bacterium
GGGAAATTATGCGATCGAAAGGCAACACCCGTGCCACTGATATTGAGTGCATGGAAGGCATTACCCTTAATCGAAATGATTACCGGCCTGGAGCGTTCAGGAGCAATCCGATAAGCCGCCCGATTATCGTCATGGCGCGAATCCAGCTCTACGTCAAATATCTTTTTCTTTTTCCAGAACAAACTCAACTCTCCGGTTTCTGGTCCTGTTTGCGGGACTATTATTCTCAACCAACGGTAAATAATCTGCGTAACCGGTTGCGGTCATACGTTCGGGGTCGATTCCCTGTTGGATAAAAAATCTCAATACCGTGGTTGCACGTACCGCTGAAAGCTCCCAGTTCGAGGGAAACCGGGTCGTCTGGATACTAAGATCGTCGGTATGACCCCTGATTGCGATGCTGTAATCGGCGTAGTCTCTGAACATTTGCGCGAGATTGGCAAATATAAACCGGGCGCGGTCTTTAAGTTCGACCTGCCCCGATTCAAATAGATAACGTCCATCTATCTGTAGGTTTATTTTATCGCCATCGATAGCCAGGTCCACGCCATCTGCCAGGTCGGTACTGCTTATCATACTTTCCAGATCGGCTACCAGTGCGGGTTTCAAATTTTCTATCGGAACATTACCGGGATTCAAACCAAGCATGTCTTCAATCGCCTTTAGTGGTTCCGGGTTTTTGCCTTCGCTTTTTGCGAAATCAATGACGCTGATTTGATTACCATTCCCGTCAATCACCTGCACTGATTCGATCAGCTCTTTATAGGCCTCATCTTCGAAAGATGCCAGCGTGTACAACAAAATAAAAAATACCAGGATCAGGGTCATCATGTCGGCAAAGGTAACTATCCAGGCGCTATTACCCTCCTCGTCTTCGAATGTACCACTGAACGAACGCGCGGACATCAGCTTCGCTGCCTCAGTTTCTGCATCGGCTTACGCTTTTTCGCCGGTACAAACGAAGATAGTTTTTCGTATACCGAAAGCGGATTGTTGTCCTGCAGTATGCTGACCGCACCTTGAAAAATAATCTCGAAGTTCATTACTTCAACCAGCGTCCTGGAACGTAATTTTCCGGCGATAGGCAGGAATATGGCGGTCGATAACAGCATGCCGTAAAAGGTCGTCAACAGGGCAATGGCCATCGCCGGGCCCAGGCTGTCCGGGCTTGCCAGTAACGAAAGCATCTGGATTAGACCAACCAGGGTGCCCAGCATGCCAAAAGAAGGGGCATACATTGCCATTTTGCGAAACACGTCCTGCACAATGTAATGTCGCATTTGCATGGATTCAATTTCGGTGCGCATTGCCGAACGCAGGGTCTCCTCATCCGCCGCGTCGGCAATCAGGGTGCAGACTCTTTTCAGGAACGGTGTTTTGGTTTTAACATCCATCAGGCTCAGCAGGCCCTTGCGTCTGCTGATGGTGCCAAGCTTGATCATGGTATTGATCAGTTCCTGTGAATCCTGCTTGGGCGAGGAGAATACAAAATAGGCACTCCTGAACGCGGTCCACACATCCTTGAACTGAAATGTCAGCAAGGTTGCCGCCATGGTTCCCCCCAAGACGATCATTACGCCGGGCACGCTGAAAAAATTGTGCATGTCCCCGCCCAGTATGATCGCGGAGACAATCAATCCGATACCCGAAATAATGCCGATTAGGGAAGCGAGATCCATAGTAAAGCCTGGTTAATGATTAATACTTAGTGTCAGGACTGTTTATCGGCCATAAAAAAAGATTCTTTAAGCCTGTGGGTAAATTTCGACATTCAGCGCCTGGCCTTGTGAGCACATCAATTTAAAGGCCTTTCGAAGGGTTATTTTTAAGGTTAGCTGGAGAACTGGATGATGGCGATTCGGACGCGGAATCGGGACGGGAAAATCGAGATTATCCTGCAGGCGATGAATAACTCGGAACTTCAGGCACAGATAAGGTGCTCTCGGTAATATTTAAGCTCCTCGATCGACTCGAGAATATCGTCGAGCGCAAGATGCGCGCCTTTTTTTACGAATCCCGCGGTCAGCTCGGGTTTCCATAAACGCGCTAATTCCTTCAACGTGCTCACGTCCAGGTTACGGTAGTGGAAAAAAGCTTCCAGCTCCGGCATCAGGCGCGCCATGAAACGACGATCCTGGCAGATACTGTTGCCACACATGGGCGATTTCCCCGGCTTAACATACTGATGCAAAAACTCCAGCGTTTTTCGCTCGGCGTCTTCCATACTTGCCGTGCTCTGGCTAACACGACTGGTCAAACCGGAATCACCGTGGTGGCTCGTATTCCAGGCATCCATCGCGTTCATGATCTCGTCCGGTTGATGAATTGCGATCACCGGGCCTTGCGCTACAATGGCCAGGGTTGAATCTGTCACCACCGTTGCAATTTCGATAATCTGATCCTGCTGGGTATCCAGCCCGGTCATTTCAAGATCGATCCAAATCAGGTTATTGTCGTCCATCCGTTTCAAGCTCCCCGGGCTTCATGTATTTCTAATATGCGCTAAACTATAGCAAGTTTTTGCCACTGGTTGATGCATGCAAATGTTCACCGCAGTATTTTTAAGCTTTGTTGCCGCATCGGTACTGGTTCGCCTATGGCTGAGTCAACGACAAATCAGTCATATCCAGGCTCACTACGCCAGGGTTCCAGAAGCGTTCGCTGACAGAATCGACCTCAAAGATCACCACCGTGCGGCAGACTACAGTTGTACCAAGTTGCGCATGGGCAGGGTCTTGCTGGCATGGGAGACCTTGTGGTTACTCGCCTGGACCATGGGTGGCGGATTAAACCTGGTTGATCAATGGTGGTCGGCATTTGAATATTCTGCGCTAGTCACCGGAATCGCATTCATTTTTTCGGTGAGCGTGATTTCCGCAATCCTGAATTTACCGTTTTCACTTTACCAGACCTTTATCACCGAGGAGCGTTTCGGGTTTAACCACACCACTATTAAAACCTGGGTACTGGACCTCGTAAAAACTGTTTTGTTGATCATTATGATCGGTGTACCCCTGGTGGCCGCTATCTTATGGCTGATGAACCAGGCGGGTGAAAACTGGTGGATTTACGCCTGGTTGTTATGGGTGAGCTTCAGTTTAATCATGATCTGGGCCTACCCGGCATTTATCGCTCCAATGTTTAATAAATTCAGCCAGCTGGAAGACGCGTCAATGCGCACCCGCATCGAGGAATTGCTGAGTCGTTGCGGCTTTCAAAGCCAGGGCGTTTTCGTAGTTGATGGCTCACGCCGTTCATCGCATGGTAATGCCTACTTCACCGGCTTCGGCAAGAACAAGCGCATCGTGTTTTACGATACCCTGCTCGAATCCTTGTCGGAGGAAGAGGTTGAGGCTGTGCTGGCGCACGAACTGGGACACTTCAAACGTAATCACATCAAGAAATCGCTATTGCTGTCGAGTGCAATTTCTTTCGCCGGATTCGCCTTGCTAGCCTGGTTGATGCGCTCCGAATGGTTTTACGGTTCACTCGGAATAGAAACAGCTTCCACCCACACGGCACTGATTCTGTTCATGATGATTATGCCGGTATTCACCTATTTCATAAGCCCGCTGTTTTCAGCGCTTTCACGTAAGCACGAATTTGAGGCCGATGAATTTGCGCATTCGAACAGCAACTACAAGGCATTAATTTCGGCATTGGTAAGTCTCTATCGCGACAACGCCAGCACGCTGACACCCGACCCGCTGCATTCGATGTTCTATGATTCGCATCCACCGGCCACGATTCGCATCAATCACCTGGAAGCTATCGCATCCGGAGGATCGTCGGATTAATCGGAGAAGCCGTAGCAGCTGTGAGCCGACATGAGAATGCAATTGCATGGCGAAACGCAGACTTAGTGAGCAGCAAAAGAATCGCATCCAGGCGGCTCAACTAGAAGTTTCGGCGAGCGCCGAGCATCAGCACGGCACGGTCGTCTCACACCAGGGAGGGCGCATCCTGGTAGAGCTCGAATCGGGTACTTCTGTCGACTGCAAGATCAAGTCAAATCTCGGCACTATCGTCTGCGGCGACCGCGTCGCTATTGAAACTACTACCAGCCAGGAACATCGCGTCCTCGCAATCTTGTCACGTGACAACCTGCTTCAGCGTATCGACGGATTTGGACAGGTTCGAGCCGTCGCCGCTAACCTTAACCAATTATTTGTTTGTCTCGCGGTTTCACCCGAACCTAATCATTTCCTGCTCGACCAGTACCTGCTATCCGCTGAACAACAACATATCGAAGCCTGCATCCTGCTAAATAAAATTGACCTGCTGACTGGCGTGGATGATCCGTTTAAACTGGAGAGTATCTACGGGTCCCTGGGTTATAAACTGGTAACCACAAGTGTAAAAACCGGCCAGGGAATGGAGGAGTTTACGGCTTTATTGCCCGACCAGGTTTCGGTACTAAGCGGGGTATCGGGAGTCGGCAAGTCATCGCTAACCAAGTGGTTGCTACCCGACGTAGAAATCAAAATCGCCAGCATTTCCGAGGCTAATGAAGAAGGACGCCATACCACACGCGCCAGTCGTCTTTATCATTTACCCTCAGGGGGGGATTTGATCGATACTCCAGGGATACGGGGCTTCAATCCGTTCGTCGATACCGACGGGCTGCTGGCAAATGGTTTCCGGGAAATCTCAGAAACTGCCGTAAACTGCCGTTTTCACAATTGCCTGCATCTCAATGAGCCCAAATGCGCCGTAACCGAAGCGGTCGAGAGCGGGCAGATAGCAAAATCACGATACCTGAGTTACGTGAAAATGCAGGGCCAGGTCAACGCTGGTTAAGCCGCCGAAATTCCGCGCAGCTGCCTGCCGCCGATCAGGTGCAGGTGCAGATGAAACACCTCCTGACAGCCGTGGCGATTACAGTTAAAAACAAGCCGATATCCATCTTCGGCGATACCTTCGCCAGCAGCAATCTGCTGTGCTGTTAACACCATTTTACCGATCAGTTCCGCCTGTTCTGGTTTGATATCGTTAACCGTTGCAATAGCAACTTTTGGAACGACCAGGACGTGAACCGGCGCCTGCGGATTAATATCACGAAAAGCAATGATTGCATCGTCTTCGTAGACTATATCAGCCGGTAGTTCGTGGTTAATAATTTTGGAAAATATGGTTTCGGACATTATGCCTCCCCTGCGTTGTACTGACTTCTAATCAATTTTCTGTCGGCCTGACAGTGCTTTAGACAATGTGCCACTGTCGACAAACTCAAGTTCACCACCCATAGGAATACCGCGAGCAAGTCGACTGCTCCTGACCCCATGCCTGGCAGCGAAATCAGCGATATATTGTGCAGTGATATCGCCTTCCACCGTGGCACTGGTAGCGAGGATCACTTCCTGAATGTCTGCCGCGCTCAGCTGACTCTCGAGTTCGTCTAGACCCAATTGTCCGGGTCCATAACCGTCCAGGGGTGAAAGTCGACCCAGTAATACGAAATATCGCCCCCGATAGGCCGCCGATGACTCCACCGCCAGTACGTCAGCAGGTGTCTCGACAACACACACTGTTCCCTGGTCACGACCGGTATCGCTGCAGATTTCGCAAACCTCTTGGTCAGAAAAATTCCGGCAGCGTTGGCAGTGTTTAACGGTGTCAATAGCGCTTGAAATCGCGGCTGATATGCGCTTTGCCCCCTCTTGTTCGCGTTCGAGCAAATGCAAGGCCATACGCTGGGCAGACTTCTGGCCTACTCCAGGCAAACATTTCAACGACGATATCAGTTCGTCCAGGCTGGGGGATGACATTGGTTTAGAAGGGTAATTTGAAGCCGGGGGGCAAGTTCAATCCGGCCGTCATTTCCTGCATCGCGTCCTGATTTGATTTCTCAACTTTATGAACTGCATCGTTGACAGCAGCCGCTATCAGGTCCTCAAGCATTTCCACATCCTCGTCAACCAGGCTGGGGTCGATGGTGACACGGTTTACCTCATGGGTGCCCCGCATAACGACTGAGACCATGCCCCCGCCCGCTTCACCGATTACTTCTTTTTTCGCCAGTTCAGCCTGCGCCTTTTGCATGTTCTCCTGCATTTCCTGCGCCTTCTTCATCATATCTCCGAGCGCACCTTTCATTACATCACCTCATTACTTAATGATTGTTTTCGATCTTAACCACACTGGCTTCGTCAAGCTCTGCGGAAAAGACATGCTGCAACTTTTTAACCAACTTTTCATCCCTGATCGCATCGATCGCTAGCAGACGTTCCTGCTGCTGGCGTTGTATTTTCGCCTGTAAAGGGGTTTGCCCACCGCTCACTCCCGTTGCAGCCAGATCCAGCTGCAATGATACCCCAAGTTTTTGCTCCAGGGCCTGTGTAATTTCGGCCTTTATCAGGTCGTTCAGGAGCTCATGTATTTCGGGTTGCAGCTGCAGTTTCAACCTGCCGTCGCGGTAGGATTCGAGCAGGCTATTTGCAACGATCTCCTGTGCCAATCCGGTTAACCCCAGTTCGTAGGCCAGTCCCGACCAGTCGAGCGACGCGGTAGCGGTGGGGGCGGTTTGGAACTGATTATCCGATTCAGAAAACGGAGCTAGGGGACTCTGACTGCTTTCTTTCTGCTCAGATTCAGGTGATATTCGTGGTTGCTTGTCGCTGTCTGGCAGGACTCTTGATTCAGGCTTTTTTTTTACCTCTGTGGTCTCGCTTTTTGTTCCAGATTGGGGCGCAAATGCCAGTAAACGCAACATCAACATCTCAAAACCGGACGCTTCATCAGGGCAGATCAACAAATCCTGGCGCCCTTGCAGAAGTATCTGGTAGTAGAGCTGAACCTCCTCGGGAGACCAGTGCGCGCTGAACTTCTGTAACAGTGCCTCATCGAATTCATCCTCGTCTACCAGTTTCGGATCACTCTGGTACAACGCAATCTGCTGCAGCAGCGTAATCATCTCTGCACAAACCCGCTGATAATCAGGATTATGCTCAATCACTGCACGTGATTCATTCAACAACCCTGTCGGCTGCTGATCATATAAAGCATTAAATAGTCGCACCAGGTAATCACGCGAAATTGATCCCAGCATCGATTCGACCGCTTCCTGTCGTACCGCTCCGCCACCATATCCTATCGCCTGGTCGAGTAGGCTGAGTGCATCACGCATACTGCCGTCGGCGGCACTGGCAAGCTGGGTCAGCGCGGTCGCGTCAGATTCCACTTTTTCCTGTTCGGTCAGGAACTGCAATTGAGAAAGTATCTGCGATTTAGACATGCGCTTTAAATTGAATTGCAGGCAGCGGGATAAAACGGTAACCGGGACTTTTTGCGGATCAGTGGTAGCCAGCAGGAATTTAATATGCGGAGGTGGTTCTTCCAGGGTTTTTAACAGTGCATTGAAACTATGCTTGGACAGCATGTGGACCTCATCAATCAGGTAGATCTTGAAGCGTCCACGGGTCGGGGCATATTGTACATTGTCCAGTAGTTCCCGCATATCATCGACCCCGGTGCGCGATGCCGCATCAATTTCGATCAGATCGACGCTACGCCCCTCGTCAATCTCGATACAGGAAGAGCAACTCCCACAAGGCTCGGAACTGATACCCTGCTCGCAATTCAATGACTTTGCGAAAATTCTTGCAATCGTCGTCTTGCCAACGCCACGAGTTCCGGTGAACAGGTAAGCATGATGCAATCGGTTGCTGTCGAGCGCATTGACCAATGCCTGCAACACATGCTCCTGGCCGACCATTTGCTTGAAATTAGCCGGACGCCATTTGCGTGCTAGTACCTGGTAACTCATCTGGATTTAGTGGTAGCCGGGTTTTTCATTGAGAAACTGGAGGCGACCTGATTCAGCACACCGCCGCACCCAATGTCCCTGCTACCGTTGCTCCCTTCCGGGCCTGGCGGGATTTACAGATAATTGTCACGAAGGGACCGAAGCAGGTCACCATTGCAAGAGCGAGAGTGTATAGTGAAGACCGGTAGGTTTTCAAGGCGCAAGTACTCCTTCAAAGAGATATCTCAATGAACCAGTACTGTGTGGGATTTGCTTGTCATGCGCTGTAATTAACCCGAGAATAAGGCCGCCAGCCGCACCGAGCAGAGATTCCCAGCATGGGCAAGAAAAAAAACAAGTCTCCCGATAACACGATCGCGCTTAATCGCATCGCGCGGCATGATTATTTCATCGAGGACGAAATCGAGGTCGGCATGGTCCTCGAGGGCTGGGAAGTTAAAAGCCTGCGTGCCGGCAACCTGCAGTTGAGAGAAACCTACGTCATGCTCAAGAACGGTGAGCTCTGGCTAATCGGTGCGCATATAAGCCCGCTCAGCAGCGCTTCGTCGCACGTTGCTCCCAATCCTACGCGCACGCGTAAATTACTGGCTCATCGTAATGAAATTGATCGCCTGGTCGGCATGGTAGAGCGCAAGGGCTATACCCTGGTCGCACTCTCGGCTTACTGGATTCGAGGGCGCGCCAAGCTGAAAATCGGCATCGCCAAGGGCAAGAAGGCCCACGACAAGCGCGCCAGCATCAAGGACCGCGACTGGAAACGCGACCAGGCCCGCATCCTCAAACCCTCCTAACCCAAAATTACATTTACAGAATCCAGCCTGCGGCATAGACATTGGGATTTCTTTGCGGGAACGCCGTAAATACGTCCATGTAGGCTCGCGCGCAACATCCATGTTGCGCAGCGTCCCGCAAAGAAATCCCAACGTCCATGCCTTGATTGCGAGCTGCCTCGGGGGAATGATTGCAAAAGTGTAGCGAGGCATGGATGCCGAGCTCCAAGCGATTCCATGGATGGACCAACCGGCGCTTGCGCCGGTTGGGAGCGGCTTTTGCGAGCATTCCCTCGAGGCAGCGGGTGTTGCCAATCTCAAGTAGGTGGGTAACTTGGAATCATGAAATTAGTTTACGAGATCCCGAATAAATGCAGTGCACTTTCCGGGAGGACGACCTGCGTTATTTCCAGGCGGGGTC
>JARFPR010000131.1 GCA_029288195.1 Gammaproteobacteria bacterium
GCGCCGATAGACGCGTACATGTTAATCAGTGCAGTTGGGATCTGTTGGTCAAATAGTCTGACGCAAACCGTGGACAGGGAATATCCAAGCGAGGCGCCAATCGGCAACAGGCTATACAGGGTGAAGACTTCTGAACCGGGAGCCATGATCATCAATACGCCGACAAAGCCAATGAAAACTGCCATCCATCGCCATAGCCCAACCTGGTGCTTCAAAATCGGTATCGACAACATCGTTATCAATACCGGGCTGATGTAAGTCAGGGTCGATGCCGTCGCCAGCTCCATCTTGGTTATCGACAGGTAAAAACAGAATTGTGCGCCTGCAATGCAGAGCCCGCGTACCAGGCCAAGCCGCCACTGCCTGATTCTCAGTTGCCTGCCCCTGGCGTGCCATTCGCGTGAAAGCAGCAGCACCAGAATGCTCGGAATCAGTCCGAATACGTTGCGAAAGGCCGCCAGCTGCTGCACCGGATAGCGCTCGCCCAGGAACTTGATGATCACCCCCTGCAGGTCAAATAGCAGGATGGCAAGCAAGATGTAGACGACGGCTCGCCCGAAGTGGTTTGAGCTTGGGAGCATCAGGCAATTCCCGATTTATTGAAAAGGAGTGCTTCGAGGTCAGCTAATTTAACAAAAAATTGCTCCAGCCGTAGACTCATATCGGCATTCATCATACAATTTGCGTTCAAGAAGATGCTGCTTCCGCGGTGTTATCGCATAGTGAATTTTTCGACGGGACGAACCCAGGGTTCCTCCTGTTTTTGCGCGCGCGCATATTTTTGAGACTGGAGATTTAGTGCATAAACCCGCAATACTAGCCCTGCAAGATGGAACCATTTTCAGGGGCAGATCGATTGGTGCCGATGGAACATCGGCCGGCGAAGTGGTATTCAATACTGCGATGACCGGGTACCAGGAGATATTGACCGATCCATCCTATTGCCAACAACTCGTCACCCTGACCTATCCCCATATCGGCAATACCGGCGTTAACGACGAAGACGAAGAAGCGACCAGGATCCATGCCAGCGGACTCATAATTCGCGACCTTCCTTTATTGGCAAGTAACTGGCGCAGCCAGGGCGGCCTGCAGAATTATCTTGAGTCCCGCGGAATGGTGGCGATATCTGATATCGATACCCGCAAACTGACAAGGCTGCTGCGGGACAAGGGTGCGCAATCAGGTGCCATAATGGCGGGCGATCAGGTTTCAGATGATGTCGCAGTCAAATCGGCACAGGAATTTGGCGGCCTCGCAGGCTGTGATCTCGCGCAGGTGGTTACCACAGGCGAAACCTACGCCTGGACGCAAACGACCTGGTCGCTCGAGTCGGGCTATGGTGAAAATTCCGACACGCGCTATCACGTGGTCGCCTACGACTACGGGATCAAAAAGAATATCCTGTGCATGCTGGTCGATCGGGGTGCGCGCGTCAGCGTTGTGTCGGCCAAAACGCCGGCCGATGAGGTCCTGGCGATGAAGCCGGATGGTGTTTTCCTGTCCAATGGGCCGGGTGACCCTGAACCCTGCGACTACGCCATCGAGGCAATAAGCGAAATACTGCAAACCGAAATACCCGTGTTCGGAATTTGTCTCGGACATCAGCTGCTCGCGCTGGCAAGCGGCGCGAAAACAATCAAGATGAAGTTCGGGCATCACGGGGCGAATCATCCGGTACAGGATCTGTCGACCGGGGTGGTAATGATTACCAGTCAAAATCACGGTTTTGCGGTCGATGAGTCCAGTCTGCCGGGTTTTCTCAAAGCAACGCATCGATCGTTGTTCGATGGCAGTCTGCAGGCCGTCGAGCGTACCGACAAGGCAGCCTTCAGCTTCCAGGGCCACCCCGAGGCCAGTCCCGGGCCACATGATGTCGCTCCGATGTTTGATCGTTTCTTCGAATTGATTGCCGCGCACAAATCAGGGGCGGGGGCGAACTGATGCCGAGACGACAGGATTTAGAATCTATATTGATCATCGGTGCCGGTCCGATTGTCATTGGACAGGCTTGCGAGTTCGATTATTCCGGGACTCAGGCCTGCAAGGCACTCAAGGAGGAAGGCTTTCGCGTCATCCTGATCAACTCGAATCCCGCAACCATCATGACCGATCCCGATAGTGCAGACGCGGTCTACATTGAACCCATTAACTGGCCTGCGGTTGAGAAAATTATTGCCAAGGAACGTCCACAGGCCTTACTGCCGACCATGGGCGGTCAGACCGCGCTCAATTGTGCGCTCGATCTGGTGCGCGAAGGCGTGTTGCAAAAATACGATGTGGAAATGATCGGCGCCACGCGTGAAGCGATCGACATGGCCGAAGATCGAGAACAGTTTCGCCAGGCAATGACCGAAATCGGGTTGAAGACACCCAGGGCCTTTATCGCGCATAGCCTTGAAGAGGCCTGGCAGGGTCAATCGCAGATCGGTTTTCCGGTCATCATTCGGCCGTCTTTCACCATGGGAGGCAGCGGTGGCGGGATCGCCTATAACCGCGAGGAATTCGAAGATATTATTCGACGCGGACTGGATCTTTCCCC
>JARFPR010000191.1 GCA_029288195.1 Gammaproteobacteria bacterium
CGGTGCCAGGCAAAAAACTGTTCCAGGCGCGAGTCAAGCTGACCGACCTGGGACGCACTCAGGTCGAAAGCCTCTTCAAGCTCGCTGGCGACATAGGCGGGCGCCTTTTTGTAGGCATAATCAATCATGCCGCAGCTGCTCAGCATCATTATGCAGGCAACCGCCAGGCAGTGATGGTAAATTCGGTTCATCGATTCCTCACGAAACTGGCCTGTCTATCTCAGGGGTTTTGGCAATGGGAAGATCACATCCTCGGTAAATCCAAGTGAAGATGCATTACCGGCCCCATGCCGTTGTAGAAAACTGACAACATTCTGTACCAGTAGTTCAGGTGCGGAGGCACCCGCCGTTACACCGACGCAGGCTTTATTTTCGAGCCATTCGGTGTTGATGTCATCTTCATTGTCGATCAGGTAACCTTCAATCTGCTTGTTACCGGCGATTTCTCTTAATCGATTCGAGTTAGAGCTATTCATGGAGCCGACCACCAGGATCAGGTCGCAGTGCTCGGCGAGTTGCTTGACCGCATCCTGACGATTTTGAGTGGCATAGCAGATGTCATCCTTTTTTGGTCCCTGGATGTCGGGGAACGTCTCGCGCAGACAATCGATGACGATCGCGGTGTCGTCCTTGGATAAGGTTGTCTGCGTTACGAAGCGCAACTCGTGCGGATTTTGCACTTTTAGTTTGCGTACGTCTTCAGCAGATTCGACCAGGTAAATTTTACCGCCATTCGTACCGTCATACTGACCCATGGTGCCCTCGACTTCGGGATGCCCCTTGTGACCGATCAGTACGGTTTCGATGCCCTTGCGACTATAGCGGCTGACCTCCATGTGTACCTTCGTCACCAAAGGACAGGTGGCGTCAAATACCTTGAGCTGGCGACGCTCGGCTTCGCGTTGTACTTTCCTGGAAACACCATGAGCGCTGAAAATGACGTAATTATCGTCGGGAATCTGGTCGAGTTCGTCGACAAATATTGCTCCCTTTTGCTTGAGGTCATCGACAACGTAGCGGTTGTGTACAACTTCATGGCGTACGTAGATCGGTGCGCCAAAAAGCTGCAACGCGCGTTCGACGATTTCAATAGCGCGGTCTACGCCGGCACAAAATCCACGGGGATTGGCAAGCAGGATTTCCATTAATGCAGGACCTTCGGTTCCTCAGGGTCGTCATCAACGGCGACAATCTTAACGCTGTAGCGAACCGTTTGACCAGCCAGAGGATGATTCAGATCAACCCGGACTTCGCTGTCATTAACATCCAGTATGGTGCCCGGCAGCGTTTCCCCTTCCCCGGTTGCGAATTCGATAATAAGTCCCGGCTCCAGTTCGATGTCTGGATCAAAATCAGATCGAGCCAGGGCACGAAACAGGGTTTCGTCGATATAACCGAAGGCGAGATCGGGGCCAATGTCGATGGTCTGTTCGTCGCCAGCCTTCAGTCCAATCAATGCCAGTTCCAGTCCCTCGGCCATTTCACCGCAGCCAAGGGTAACCGTCACCGGATCATCGTCAAAATTATCCTCCAGTACCTGGTCATCGGTTAAACCGATTCGGTAAAAAAGGGTGACTCGACTGTTGCGCTCTATCATACCCATGAATTTACTCGGACGTGGTTTTCCCGAAACCGGAAAAACTACTCAGGATCAACAGGGCCGCTCCGACACTGATCGAGGCATCCGCGATATTAAACGCCGGGAATGGATAGGATCCAAGCCATACCTGTATGTAGTCGATAACATGGCCGAGGTAAACGCGATCGATCAGGTTGCCGATCGCGCCACCGAGGATCAGGCACAATGATGCCGCGGTGAGCGTGTCTTCCGCCGGCAATTTCCTGACCCATTGTACGATAACGATGCTGATGACAATCGCAATCACGGTAAACAACCAGCGTTGCCATCCCCCGGCATCGGCGAGAAAACTGAATGCGGCACCGGTATTGTAGGTCAGGTACCAGTCGAAGTACGGGAACAGGTTGACCGGCTGATGAGGGGTTAACTGTGCTTCGGCAATTAGCTTGGTAGCCTGATCGAGTATGATTACTATCAGGCTGATCCATAACCACCGAAGTTGTGGAGACGCCATATTCATAGCCGGTTACAGGTCATCTCAGGCGTAGCGGCGTTGTTCACCATCACCATCGACGTTGACGATACAGCGCGCACAGAGTTCCGGGTGATTGCTATCACTACCGACTTCCTCACGGTGATGCCAGCAGCGCGCACATTTCTGATGATTGCTTGGATTAGCCTGTATCGAAATGCGGTTGCCGTTGCGCAGCGTGACCGCGTCCTCGCTTTGTGTTGCCTCCAGTACCGCCATGGTCGCCGCGGAGGTTATCATGACGAAACGTAATTCATCACCGATAACCTGCAGTTCATCAACCAGCGCCTGGTCGGCGAGAATAGTGATTTCGGCATCGAGACTGGAGCCGATCTTGCCATCCTGGCGCAGAATTTCCAGTTTGCGCGTGACTTCCGCGCGCACCTGCTCAACCGAGTCCCAGACCGATGGGTCGATATCGGCGTTCGAGTAGGCGAACAGGCCGTCGTACCATTCGGCGGTGAAAACCCCTAGATCATCGCGCTCGCCGGGCATGTTTTCCCAGACTTCGTCGGCGGTAAAACTCAAAATCGGGGCGATCCAGCGAGTCATTGCCTCGGTGACGTGGTACATCGCGGTCTGGCAGGAACGGCGCGCCAGCGAATCAGCCTGCGTGGTGTACTGCCGATCCTTGATCACGTCCAGGTAAAATCCGCCGAGTGTTTCCGAGCAGAAATTATGAATTTTCTGAATTGCAATATGGAAATGATAGTCCTCGTAGTGTGTCTGCAATTCAGTTTGCAGATTAAATGTCTCCGCGACGATCCATTGATCCAGGGCCAGCAGGTCGGTGGCAGCAACCGAATCGCTGGCGGGATCGAAACCGTTGGTATTGGCCAACAGGAAGCGCAGCGTATTGCGGATGCGGCGGTAGGAATCAGCCGTGCGTTTCAGAATTTCATCCGAAATCGACATTTCTCCGGAATAATCGGTAGCAGCGACCCAAAGCCGCAGAATATCGGCACCGAGGGTCTTGGTGACCTTGATCGGCGCAATCACGTTGCCGACCGACTTTGACATTTTCATGCCCTTGGCGTCGACGGTAAAGCCATGCGTCAGCACCTGGCGATAAGGTGCCTGGCCATGCATCGCGCAGGAAGCCAGTAGCGACGAGTGAAACCAGCCGCGGTGCTGATCCGAACCTTCGAGATACATGTCGGCGGGAAAAGTGAAACGGTCATCCTGTTGCAGGACGCTGTA
>JARFPR010000245.1 GCA_029288195.1 Gammaproteobacteria bacterium
GGATGTGGTCCCCGTCTCAACAAGGTATCGGATCCATCAGTCTGGTTAAACAAGCCCGGATCGCCGAAAGCCAAGGTTAACGAAAAGCCCCCGGGGCAGACCGTCAACTACGACGAGTTAATCAAACGCTGGATGAACTAAAGGTCAAGAAGTCTTTGACCGGTAATGGTAGTTGCACCGGGGCTCGATAAACTGAGCCCCGGTCACCTTACCGCATACTCTTATTCCTGTGACAACCGATGAGCACCGAAATCAGCAGCCGACAGCACCTGATCATGGACTATATCCGTGAACATGGTTCGGTGCAGGTCGACCAGTTATCGAACCACCTGCGGGTAACACCCCAGACCATACGCCGTGATTTAAACCAGTTGTACGAACAACAGCTGTTGCAGCGAGTTCACGGCGGCGCAGTGGTGAAAGACAACGTAGAAAATCTCGGCTACGGCGCCCGCAAAATTTTAATGCGCGAAGAAAAGTCCGAGATTGCTCGCCGCGCGGCCGAGTTATTGCCCGACAATTCATCACTGTTTATTAATATCGGTACGACCACCGAACTGGTTGCCGAGCATCTTTACGATCGCAGCGGAATGCTGGTGATTACCAACAATATAAATGTCGCCAGCTTGCTGTGGCCCGCTGCTGGACTGGAAGTCATGATCGCGGGTGGCTCGATTCGACACTCTGATGGTGGAATCGTCGGCTCCAGTGCCGAGGAGTTTATCGACAATTTCAAGGTAGACTATGCGATTATCGGTTGCTCGGCGATCGATAGCGATGGCGAATTTTTTGATTTTGACCTCAGGGAAGTTCGTGTTACGCGCAAGATCATTGAACAGGCCCGCTCGGTAATCCTGGTAACCGACTCGATGAAATTTGAGCGTCGTGCGCCGATTCGCATCGGAGATTTATCGGCGATTGAAACACTGGTTACGGACGATGGTATTCCAGACGAATCCATCCAGCTCTGTCACCAACAGGATGTCAAACTAGAAATTATCGCGCGCAGTGGTGCCCTCGAACCTGTGGCGGGGCGCGCATAAATGGCGATCGAATTACGCGATGTCTCGCTTCGGGTTGGTGCCGAAACTCATATATATGAAACCAGTATATCGCTTGAGCCGGGGCAGTTTAATATCCTGCTCGGCACCACGCTAAGCGGTAAAACCTCGCTCATGCGGTTGATGGCCGGACTGGAGAAACCATCCAGCGGCGACCTCTTTGTCAATGGCGAAAATGTCACCGGCATAGCGGTGCAAAAGCGCAGTGTGGCGATGGTCTACCAGGCCTTCATCAACTATCCCAGCTTCAACGTTTATGACAACATCGCATCGCCGTTAAAGGTTGCCGGACTGCCCAGAAAAGAAATCGACGAAAAGGTGCGCAAGTTTGCGGAGTTACTCAAATTAACTCCCATGCTTAAGCGCTTGCCGAATGAACTTTCGGGTGGACAACAACAGCGTACCGCGCTGGCACGCGCCCTGGTCAAGGGTGCCGAACTGGTATTACTCGACGAGCCACTCGCCAACCTGGATTACAAGTTACGAGAAGAGCTGCGTGACGAGCTCCCGAAAATGTTCGCCGACACCGGTGCGACCGTGGTTTATGCCACCAGCGAACCACTCGAGGCGTTGATGCTCGGCGGCTATACCGCGACCCTGCAAGAAGGGCGGGTGGTTCAATTTGGTAAGACCTCGACCATTTATCGTCATCCCGAATCCCTCGCCAGCGCGCAGGTTTTCTCCGACCCACCCGTCAATATTGCCTCGATCGAAAAACGCGGTAACACCGCTTACCTTAGCGATTCGGTGAGCTGGAACGTGCCGGCCAAACTCGCAGAAATGCCCGATGGCGCTTACAAAATTGGTCTACGACCGCATCATCTGTCACCCGATGGCGATGGAGTTGAAGTGGGTGGCGAGGTTCAAATTGCCGAAATCAGCGGCTCCGAAAGCATTATTCGCGTCATTATCGAGGGCAACGACTGGGTCAGCGAGGCGCATGGCATTCATGGATACGAATTTGGACAGAGCGCCAGTTTTTTCTTCGATTCGAATCGATGCCTCTATTTCGATGCCAACGAAATGTTGATCGAGACCCAGGTGTAGTATGTCGCGAATCGAGTTTAAGGACGTGCGCCACGCTTACCCGCCACCAGCGGGGCAAGCACCCGTATATGCCCTCAAGGAGATCAGCCAGGTCTGGGAGGATGGTGGCGCCTATGCGCTGCTCGGACCTTCCGGATGCGGCAAGACTACCTTGTTAAATATTATCTCGGGTCTGCTGACACCTTCAGAGGGTTCAATTCTGTTTGATGGACGGGATGTGACTCAACAGCCCACTGCTGCTCGACACATCGCGCAGGTTTTTCAGTTCCCGGTGGTGTACGACACGATGACCGTGTTTGATAACCTGGCGTTTCCGTTGCGCAACCGGGGTATGCCCGAAGCCCGGGCCACGGAGCGGGTTACCGAGATTGCCGAAATGCTGGATTTGTCCGACCGGTTACATCAACGCGCCGCCGGCCTGACTGCCGACGGCAAGCAAAAAATCTCGCTGGGCAGAGGCCTGGTGCGCGAGGAGGTCAACGCAATACTGTTCGACGAACCCCTGACGGTGATCGACCCGCATTTGAAATGGCAACTGCGCTCGAAACTCAAGGAGCTGCACCAACAGATCGGGGTTACGATGATCTACGTTACCCACGACCAGGTTGAAGCCTTGACCTTCGCTGACCAGGTGGTCGTCATGTATGACGGCGGCGTGGTTCAGGTCGGCACCCCGGTGGAACTTTTCAACAGGCCCAAACATACCTTCGTTGGCTACTTCATCGGTTCGCCCGGCATGAACGTACTGCCGTGCAAACTTGAAAACGGGCAACCCGTATTTGCGAATAACCTGCTCTCCTCAGGTTATCCGGCCGATGCCGATTTGAGCGGCAAGCTTGAAATCGGCATTCGGCCGGAGTTTGTTCGTTTCGGTGATGACGGGATTCCGGTCGAGATTCAGAAAGTCGAAGACCTCGGGCGTTACCAGGTGGTGACCGTCAAGCACGAAGCCGAACAAATCAAGATGCTGGTTGGGGAAGACGAGGCAATACCCGCCGCAAGCCCGATGATTCAGTTCGATCCCGAGAACCTGCATATTTATCGCGACGACTGGGTGGTGGAGACCCACAATGCGTAAGACCACCAATCAAAAAGCCTGGTGGCTGGTGGTGCCGGTATTACTGCTGGTGGCGTTCAATGCGTTTATCCCGTTGATGACCGTCGTCAATTACTCGGTGCAGGAAACTTTCGGAAATAACGCTTTCTTCTGGGAAGGTGTCACCTGGTTCGAGAAAGTATTGCGCTCTGAACGCTTTCACGATTCGCTGCTGCGACAACTGCTGTTTACCGGCATGATAATCTCGATCGAGGTCCCGCTCGGGATCG
>JARFPR010000145.1 GCA_029288195.1 Gammaproteobacteria bacterium
GCGAACCAGGTTAACCAGAGATTTCAACAAGCCGGCCACGCATCGAAAATTATCACCAGCGGCAAGGAACCCTCGATACGTTACCGCGTCGCCGTTTCAGGTTTCGAATCTTGGCAGTCAGCGAAAGACTATTCCAACTCCGTGGTTGGGAAACTGGGTATTTCGGATACCTGGATAGGAAAAGAGCGCACAAATAATTAAGCTTGTCTCGACTGGACGGCGATTTTTTTATCATTTTATTAGCCACGCAGGGATCAATAAACGTTATCCTGGGTCTGGACGAATACAATTATTCGATTGGTATACGAATGGTTAACAGCATAAGCTGAATGATCGGCATAAAAGGTACTGCACGGGAAGAAGCTCGGAAAGTACGAATAAATTAAATCTAAATAACAAAATTGCCTTGTTTTCACTGCCGTGCCCGTCAGCAGATTCAATTGGGGTCTGAGGAAGGTACCGCGCCGTAAGCCTGATTTAAAATCATGTGATAAGGAGAAAACTAATGTCAGTAATCCGTAAGAAAAGCTTCTCATCTCCAGACGAGACCCGCACCCCCGATAAAACTAATGTTGCGGTCCTGGATCTTGGCTCCGTTAAAGTCGCTCAACTCACAGTGCAGCCAGGATGGAGTTGGTCCAACTGCGTTAAACCGGTAGTTGGTGGTGAGAGCTGCCAGGTCCACCATGTAGGTACCTGTGTTTCCGGTCGAATGAGAGTGCGCCATGACGATGGAACCCAGGTCGATATCAAGGCTGGCGACGCGTACGTGATTGAACCGGGACACGACGGTTGGGTTGTTGGGGATGATCCCGTTGTCATGTATGAATTTGACCATACTGCCGCCGAGACTTACGCCAAAGAATGAATAAGAATCGGTTCGCTTCGGCTGATCGCCTGGCGGGCGTTATGTTTGCGGGGGAATCGAGTAGGTGCCGGTGGCGTGCGCGACGATATTCTCGTCGCTATAAATTGATACCTCGACGACCGCGAGTCGTTTGCCGAGCTTGATGATATTGCCTCTTGCAACCAGGTCGCATTCGCTCGGTTTGCGTAGGAAGTTGATGTTGAGGCTGGTGGTCACCGCAAGCTTTATTTCCCCGAGCAGGCTCAGCACCACGGCGAACATGCAGACGTCCGCGAGCATCATCATGAACGGACCGGCAATAGTCCCTCCAGGGCGAAGCGAGATTTCATTATAGGGTAGAACCAGCTCGGCCTTGCCGGCTTCGATTGCACGCAGGTAAATACC